>JBEANM010000006.1:0-20530 GCA_041165425.1 Verrucomicrobiota bacterium | reverse complement strand
GGCATCGCGCTGATCCTCGGCGTGGACCGATTTCTCGATATGTGCCGGACAAGTGTGAACGTGACGGGGGATCTGGTCATTGCGGCGGTGACGGACCGGTGGATTGAGCGGAAAAAGTGATTGGACGCTACTGGGATCGAACCAGTGACCTCCTGCGTGTGAAGCAGGCGCTCTACCGCTAAGCTAAGCGTCCGAGCAGAAGGAAAGTATTGCGGAAGAGGGGCTATCGGACAAGAGCAGGGGCGAGGGTCTTCGCCAACTCTACCAAGGGCTCTGGAGGATTCGGTAGAAGTGGTTCGGAAGGGAGCATCATGGTATAACTGCACCATGACATTCAACAGCCCGAGTCTGCGTTTCTTGATCATGGGTGGAATCCTTGGATTGGTCTGCTCCGTTTTGGCCCAGGAATCCCCGGTTCAGGAACCCATCGCTACCCTTCCTCAGGAAAAATTGCCCTTTGAGGTAGGGGATTCGTTGGAGATCACGCCGACGGTGCCTCTGCGAAAGGATATTACGATCATTCAAAGCGCCAAAGTTCAGGAAATCCTCGGCCGCTGGGCTTTTGTGAAGGCCAAGGTGGGCGGTTCCGACGAATCTTTTTGGATCAACCTCGACAACGTCTTGCTCCTGAAAATCGGGAAGCCAGGCAAAAAATAATAGTAAGACCAGATTTTCGGACACGACCAGGCCGGAGAAGGTTGCATCCAAATCGTCAAGGGGTGGGGTGGTCTTTGTGGTGATAAGGCGACGCAAAGCAGATTAGGGGGCAGGATTAGGATTGAGTTTAACAGAAGCTGCGGACTAAGGGCCTCTGATTTGCCACTTCTGTCAGAAGTGGCCTACCGGTGGCGAAGCTTTGTCTTACCGGTGATCAACGCCGAGAGAAGAGATGGGTGGATAGGTAGTAGAGCTTGCCGGCCTGGAGGCGGAAAGATTCGGGGAAGAGGCTGATCTGGAGGTTGGTGGAGGATTCCGACTGTTGTCCGAGGAAGCGGAAAACGCGACTCCAGTGAAAAGGGGCCACGTAGCGGATGACGGGAGCGTCCTCCGGGAGTTTGGCGATCTGACGCGCGTCAGCAAAGGCGTCGTCCAGATAGCCGGTGGCATCGACCAGTTTTAACTCCAGAGCTTTTTGTCCCGACACAATCCGGCCATCCGCCAGATCTCCGGGTAGTTTTCCGTCCGAAAAGTTGCGCTCCTTGATGACGATGGAGGAAAAGCGGTCGAACGTCTCCTGGATCATGTCTTGGACCAGCTTCTTCTCCTGCTCCGTGGCGGGACGGGTGGGGTTGAGGAGATCCTTCAGAGCGCCACTTTTGAACGTGAGGGCGGAGACGCCGACGATCTTGGAAAGGCCCTCAAAGTTCAGGGTCTGCATGATCACCCCGATGCTGCCGGTGACGCAGAGGTCGTGGGCCACGAGGTGCGATCCGCCGACGGCGGTGTAGTAGCCGCCGGAGGCCGCGACCGAGTCCATATAGACGATCACGGGTTTGTCTTCCCGGGTGAGGGCGAGTTCGCGGTACAGGACATCGCTGGCGGTGACTTCGCCGCCGGGGCTGTCGATGTGGACAACGAGGGCGGAGACGGAGTCGTCATAAGCGGCCTGCCGGATCTGTAGGATGAGATCATCCACCATACTGGAGCCGATCTCCCCGGGAATCTCTTGGGCAATCAGGCCAAAGAGCTCGATCTTGGCGATGCGCTTTTTTTGGGAGTCGTCTCCTTCCACCAACTCTTCCTCAAACATGGGGGTGGGATGGACAAAGTGGGTCTTGGGGATGAGCTGGCTCTCTTTCGAAAGGAAGAGGAGGTTGGCGGCCAGACTGGTCCCGAGCAGAATCAGACCGATGAAGAGGATGAACCGGGAACGTCCCATGCGTAGATTAAGAATGGGGCAGAAGGGCGTCTCCCGCAAGGGCACCTGGGTGCGGGTGGGGGAGGCCGTGCATCGACGTTTTGTCCCAGGAACCAGATTGGCGGTGGGGCTTTCCGGTGGGGCGGACAGCGTGGTGTTGGCCGAGGCGCTCCATCGGTTGGGAGCCAAGCCGGTGCTGCTGCATTTCAACCATCGTTGGCGGGGTCGTACGGCCGAGGCTGACGCCCGCTGGGTGAAAGCGTGGGGGGGGCAAAGAAAGCTGAAAGTGGTGTTGGGCCGGGCCGCGCAACCGGGCCGGACCGGTGAGGGGGAAGCGAGGGAGGCGCGCTGGAACTTTTTTGCCAAGGCGGTGCGAACCGGAAAGATTCGTGAGCTCTGGCTTGCCCACCAGTCGGACGACCAGGCCGAGACGGTGCTGATGCAGCTGTTGCGCGGGGCGGGGCCGGAGGGTTTGGCGGGCATGGGGGAAGTGGCCGAGCGGGGAAACTGGAATGTGGTCCGGCCGCTTTTAAGTTTTACCCGGGAGGAGATCCGGCAGGCGGCAAGGGAGGCCGGGCTGGCATGGCGGGAAGATTCCACCAACCGGGATGAGAAAAGTTGGCGGGTGCGGATCCGGAAAAAAGTGTTTCCCTTTCTTGCCAAAATCTACGGGCGGGATGTGCGTGGAGCCCTATCCCGGACGGCGGAAATTCTGGCGGGGGAAGGCGAGTATTGGCGCAAAGAGATTGGGACGATTCCACCCCACCCCGACACGCGGGTTTGGAGAACCAAACCCGCGGCCTGGCAGCGGCGCGCGATCCGGATGTGGCTAGCCTACCAGACGTATGCCGGCCCGACTTTTGCGGAAGTGGAGGGAATCCGGCGGCTACTTTCCGGCGGAACCACCGCGGCATGGCAACTACGCCAAGGAGCGGGGGTGCGGAGGAGCGGGGGTAAGTTATTCTACCACAAGAAAATGGGTCTGATTGCTAAAGCCATCTGCCGGTGATAAGTTAACTGTTCGAAATGGCGACTCCCCGTAATCCCAATAAGAAGCCACCGAAGCTGCCGCGGCCGCCGGCGCGGCGGACTGATCCCAGCAAGGGTGAGGGGCCAAACTGGCGGGGTGTGGTTCTCTTTCTCGGCATGGCGGCACTTTTACTTCTGGCTTTTTACGCTCACCAAAACCAGACGGCCGCCTCCACGAGGGATCTGACTTTTGCGGAGTTTGAGGGATATCTTAAGGAAGGACGGATCAAGGAGGTCGCCCTCAATGTCGAGCCGGCGGCCAATGTGCGTTGGCTGGCCGGAAAGTTCGAGCCGCCTGAGGCCCTGCGCAAGAGCGTGCGAACCGATGCCCAAGGGTTGACCGGCTTCAAGGTGACCGTGGATCTCGAGTTTAAGCGGGATTTGGAGCAGGTGCTGGCGGCAAACGGATTCCCGAACGTGAGCCAGAAGGTGATCGATAACTCCATGTGGCAGGCGCTGGCCGGCACGTTGCCGTTCGTGCTCTTCATTCTCATTATGTACTTCTTCTTCCGGCAGCAGATCCGGATGGCGGGGAAGTCGGCCTTTAGCTTTGGCAAGAGCAAGGCCCGCATTCTGTCCAAGGACAAGAACAAGGTGACCTTTGCCGATGTGGCCGGAGTCGAGGAAGCCAAGGACGAGGTAAGTGAGATCGTGGAGTTCCTGCGCGACCCGAAGAAGTTTCAGAAACTCGGCGGACGGATTCCCAAGGGCATCCTGATGGTGGGACCTCCTGGAACGGGTAAAACCCTCCTCGCCAAGGCGATCGCCGGTGAGGCGGACGTGCCTTTCTACGGCATCAGCGGCTCCGATTTTGTGGAGATGTTTGTCGGCGTGGGTGCTTCCCGCGTCCGGGACATGTTTGAGCAGGGCAAGAAAACCGCCCCGTGCCTGATCTTTATCGACGAAATCGATGCGGTCGGGCGGAGTCGCGGCCATGGCCTGGGGGGCGGGCACGACGAGCGGGAGCAGACCTTAAATGCCTTACTCGTGGAGATGGACGGCATCGATACCGCGGAAGGGGTCATCATTATCGCCGCGACCAATCGCAAGGATGTGTTGGATCCGGCGTTGATGCGGCCGGGGCGGTTTGACCGTGAGGTGCACATCAATCTGCCGGATGTGAAAGGCCGGGAGGAGATTCTTAAGGTCCATGCCAAGAAAGTGAAGGCTTCGCCGGAGGTCTGCTGGTCGACGCTGGCGCGGAGCACCCCGGGCTTTTCCGGGGCGGAGTTGGCCAACGTGATCAACGAGGCGGCCCTGCTGGCGGCCCGGCGTGATGCCGAGGCCATCACCCAGAAGGATCTCGAGGAAGCCCGGGACAAGGTCCGCTTCGGGCGGGAGCGGCGTAGCCTCGCCATGAGCGACGAGCAAAAGAAACTGACGGCCTATCATGAGGCCGGCCACGCACTCCTGAACATCGTCCTCGAACACACCGACCCGCTGCACAAGGTTTCTATTATTCCGCGGGGACCGGCCCTAGGGGTGACGATGATGCTGCCGACCGAAGACCGGTACGGGTACGGCAAGAGGAAGGTGACCGATGATCTCTGTGTGGCCATGGGGGGTCGGGTGGCGGAGGAACTGTTCCTCGGGGATATTTCCAGCGGGGCGAGCGGTGACATCAAGATGGCCACCTGGTACGCCAAAAAGATGGTGTGCGAGTGGGGGATGAGCGGCCGGATGGGCATGGTGGAGTACGGCGATCACGAGGATTATGTCTTTCTCGGGCGGGAAATCGGCCGGTCGCGTGGCTACAGCGAGCAGACCGCGCGGGAGATTGACGAAGAGGTGCATCAGATCGTCAGCGGGGCGTATGAACGGGCCAAAAAGATTCTTGGGGAAAACCGGGACAAGGTAGAAAAAATCGCCGCGGCTTTGCTGGAGTATGAGACGCTCGATGGCTCCCAGGTGGAGGAGATCATCAAGCATGGCCGGATTCTGAATCCTCCGCCCAAGGGCTTAAGCGCACCCACTGCTCCCACGCCCAGCGAGCCGCTGTCTGCCAACCGTCCGGTGGAAAAGGTGAAGGACAAAGGTACCATTCTTCCCGGTCTCGAAGGCGCTCCCGCGGGAGCGTAAGGAACTTTCCCGCCCATGCCGGTATCCGCCACGGAGACGTGGCTTTGTGGAAAGCGAACCGTTGAGCTGTCCTCGGATAGGCCATTTCTTCTCGGTATTCTGAATGTCACGCCCGACTCCTTTTCGGATGGAGGAAAATATGTCCGCCAAGCGGAAGCCGTCCGCCAAGGAATGGCTTTATTGGATGCGGGGGACGGGGTCGACGTGGGTGGGGAGTCGACCCGGCCCGGGGCGGAGCCGGTTTCCGCGAAAGAGGAGAGAGCGCGGGTGATTCCGGTGCTCGTGGAACTCCGCCGGGAACGGCCTGAAGCCTTCTTGTCCGTGGACACCTATAAGGCGGAGGTGGCGAAGGCGGCGGTGGAAGAAGCCGGGGTCGATGTGATCAATGACGTGGGAGCAGGGCGGTGGGATGAGGCGATGCTGGCCGTGGTTGCGCGGAGCGGAGCCGGTTACGTGGGCATGCATGCCGGTGGGCGTCCGCAGGAGATGCAAAAGAATCCGATTTATCGGGAGGTGGTGGCTGAGGTGGGGGATTTTCTTGCCAAGCGTCTGGAGGGACTGGCCACGGCCGGGGTGGCAAGGGAGAGAGTGCTACTGGACGTGGGGATCGGTTTTGGGAAGACGTTGGAACATAACCGGGCCCTTTTGGAGGCGGACTGGTCGGGTTTAGAGCGCCCACTGTTATGGGGACTGTCCCGGAAGTCTTTCCTGGAGGCCACCAAGGTGGAGAAGAAAATGAAGGATCGGGAGGAGGCGCTGGATTGGTGGCATCGGGAGCTACTCGCCCGGAGGCAGCCGATGGTTTGGCGGGTGCACGACCCGCGGCGCGTGGCTACGGGTATGGGATGCAAATGAAGATTAGGATTAAGGTTTTTTCCGGCCGTGAACTGACTAGGTTCAAGGCATGAGCGAAGAGATCAAACTTTCCAGGGAAGTGGAGGCGATTGCGATTCCGGCGGGAACGAGTCGCAAGCTGGCGGCCGGCACGGAGGTGGTGATCACCCAGGAGCTGGGCGGGACCTTTACCGTGCACACCCCCCACGAGGGAGGGCTTTACCGGATTCAGGGGAAGGACGGGGATGCCCTAGGCCGGGCGGTGGCCACGGGGACGAAATCCAGCGGCAGCGGGACGGTGGATGAGGATGCCGTGTGGACGGTTTTGAAGACCTGCTATGACCCAGAGATCCCGGTCAACATTGTGGATTTGGGACTGATCTACAGCCTGGAGATCAAGAAGAGTGATGGCGGGGGCCGGCGGGTGGACGTAAAGATGACCCTCACGGCGCAGGGCTGCGGGATGGGGCCCTCCATCGCCGCCGACGCCCGACAGAAGATCCTCTCGTTGGAGGGAATTCAGGAGGCGCAGGTGGATGTGGTCTGGGATCCGCCGTGGGGACCGCAGATGATCACGCCGGACGGCCGCAAAAAGTTGGGCATGGATTGATGTTCGTTCTTCCTTCGATCGACCTGATGGCTGGGGAGGTGGTGCGGCTCGCCCAAGGCAAGGCCACCGAGAAAAAGGTCTACAGCCGGGATCCGATGGCCTGTGCGCGGCGTTGGGAGAAGGCGGGAGGCCGGGTGCTTCATCTGGTCGACTTGGAGGGCGCTTTTGAGGGGGAGATGCGGAATCTGGAGATGATCGGGCAGATTGCCCGAAGTGTGCAGATGCCGTGTGAGGTGGGGGGAGGGATCCGGGATTTGGCCGTGGCGGAAAAAATTCTCAAGACTGGGGCGGCCCGCGTGATTTTTGGCAGCATCGCCTGCGATCAGCCGGAAACCATTGAGGAGGCGGTTAAGCGCTTCGGGCCGGAAAAGGTGGTGGTGGGGATCGACGCCCGCAACGGGGTGGTGGAGACCCGCGGCTGGACCAAGCCCAGCGGATGGGTGGCCAAGGATCTGGCGGCGCGGATGACCAAGGCCGGGGTGATCCGGATCATCTACACCGACGTGACCCGGGACGGGATGATGACTGGACCGAATATTCCGGCCGTGCAGGAAATGGTGAAAAGCTTCCCGGGCAAGGTGATCGCTTCCGGCGGAATCAGTGGACTCAAGGATCTGCAGGCCCTCGATCAAGCCGGTGGGGTGGAGGGAGTGATCGTGGGTCGGGCCTTATACGAGGGTGCCTTGGCGGATGAGGTGTGCGGGTGGAATACGTTTTAAGACAGGAGGACCGGCCGGCCGGGGGGCCGACGATTGACTACGCGGCGGAGCTAAATCCGGAGCAGTTGCAGGCGGTCACGGCGCCGCCCGGCCCGATTCTGGTGATCGCCGGGGCGGGGAGCGGCAAGACGCGGACATTGACCTACCGGGTGGCCTGGCTGGTGGAGCAGGGGGTGGCGCCGGAGCAGATCCTGCTGCTGACCTTCACCAACAAGGCCTCGAAGGAGATGCTGGCACGGGTGGCATCGCTTTTGCCGCACGACCTTTCCCGACTTTGGGGTGGGACTTTTCACCATGTCGGCAACCGGATCCTGCGAAGGCATGCCGACCGGGTGGGGTATCCAAAAGACTACACGATCCTGGACCGGGAGGATGCGGAGGATCTGATCAGTGCCAGCCTTGGGGAGGCGGGGGTGGATCCCAAGGACAAGCGCTTCCCCAAACCCGAGGTGTTGGCGGAGATCTTCAGCCTGGCGGCCAACCATCGCACCACCTGTGGGGCGATCTTGAAGAAACAGTTTGGCTATTTTGTGGAGCTGGAAAGCTGGATCAGCAAGGTGGGGGAGATTTACCTGCGCCGGAAACGGGAGAGCGCGGCGATGGATTACGACGATCTGCTGACGCTCTCCCTGCAGATCCTGGAGCAACCGGATCTACGGGAGCGGTACCGGGAGCGGTTCCAGCATGTGCTGGTCGACGAGTATCAGGACACCAACCGTTTACAGTCGGACTTCGTCGATGCGATCGGGGCCGGGCATCACCAGATTATGGCGGTGGGGGATGATGCGCAGAGCATCTACTCCTGGCGCGGGGCCAAGGTGGAGCACATCTTGAGTTTTCCGGAACGACATCCGGGGACGAGGGTGGTCCGGTTGGAGACGAACTACCGGAGTATTCCGCAGATTCTGGATCTGGCGAACCACGCGATCAGTCACAACCCCAAGCAGTTTCCGAAAAACCTCCGGGCGGTACGGGAGGGGGGGGTCAAGCCGGCGATGGTAGCACTCGAAGATGGTGGGCAGCAGGCGGCCTTTGTGGCCCAGCGGATCCTGGAGTTGCATGAGGAGGGGACGAATCTTTCGGATATCGCGATTCTTTACCGAGCCCATTTCCATGCGATGGAGATGCAGCTGGAGCTAACCCGGAGGAATATTCCCTACACGATCACTTCCGGCCTTCGTTTTTTTGAGCAGGCCCACATCAAGGATGTGGCGGCCCATCTCCGGGTGGGGGCGAATGCGAAGGACGAGGTGGCTTTTCACCGCTTGGCACGGTTGTTGCCCGGGGTGGGGCCCAAGTCGGCCACGAAGATGTGGCACGAGGTTTCCAGCGGGAAACCGCTGGCGCAGCTGAAGGTCTCCGAGAAAAGCGCCAAGGGCTGGGCGCAACTCGTGGAGACGCTGAGGCAAATTGCGGGAAAGCCTCCGTCAGAGCAGGTGAAGCTGGTGGTGGAAGGGAGCTACGGGGACTACGTCCGGGCCCGGTACGCCAATGCCGTGAACCGGTTGGACGATCTGCGCCAGCTGGAGGATTACGCCAACGGCTTCACGAACACGGCGGATTTTCTGGCGGAGTTGGCCTTGCTGGGGAACACGGAGACCGAGGTGGCGGCCCGGGGGGCGGACCATGAAGGGGAGGCGGTGAAGCTTAGCACCGTGCATCAGGCCAAGGGATTGGAGTACGGGACGGTTTTCGTGATCATGTTATGTGACGGACTGTTTCCTTCCGCCCGGTCGATCGAGTCGGAGGAGGGGGAGGAAGAGGAGAGGCGGTTGTTTTACGTGGCGGTGACCCGGGCCAAGGACGAGCTGTACCTGACCCATCCCCGGCTCCGCATGGGCAAAGGTGGGGATGCATGGCAGACGCCCTCGCGCTTCCTCAATGAGCTGAACCGGGATCTGGTCAATGTGTGGCGGGTGAAGGGCGGGGGCGGCTTAGGGGACTGGAGTTAGCTTAAGCGGTGATTTTTCTTCTCGGACCGACGGCCTCCGGAAAGACGCAGTTTGCGATGGAGGTTGCCCGGAAGACGGGCGCGGAGATCTGCTCGGTCGATGCTTTTCAGATTTATCGGGGATTGGATTTGGGGACCGCCAAGCCTTCACCATTTGCACGAAAAGAGGTGCCGCACCATTTATTGGACTTGGTGGAGCCGGAGGAGCCTTTTACGGCGGCGGACTATTTGAAGGCAGCCGGAAAGGTTCTGGGGGACTTACAGCAAAGGCGCCGGGGCGCGGTTTGGGTGGGTGGGACCGGCTTGTATCACAAGCTACTCACGGAGGGTTTGGCCAAGGCTCCAGGGACCGATGGGAAGGTGGCGGCGGAGTTGGAGTTGAAGTCGACGCCGGAACTGGTGGAGGAGATCCGGCGGGTCGATCCCGAATGGTCGGGAAAGGCAGATCTACAAAACCGGAGGCGTTTGATTCGGGCCTTAGCAGTCTGGCGGCAGACGGCTCGCAAGATGTCGGCTTGGCAAAGCGAGGAAACCCAGCCCGGGCCCTTGGCAGGGGTTCAAACCTTCGCACTGGTGCCGGATCTGGATGCCTTGGCGGCGGTGATTCGGGGGCGGGTGGCAGAGATGATTCAGGACGGCTGGGCAGAGGAGGTTCGGAAATTAAGGGAACGGCCGGGATGGCGGGGCTGCCCGGGAAGCCGGGCGATCGGATACCACGAGATCGAGCTTTGGGTGGCCGGGAAGATGAGCCGGGAGGAGGCGGGTGACAAAATTGTGGCGGCCACGCGGGCCTACGCGAAGCGTCAATTGACCTGGCTGAAACGGATTCCTAATTTAGTGCCTATCGAAGCGAATCTTGGAAAAGCCCCGCATTCGTCGGGGGTGGAGAAGCTGGCGAAGGCCCTGGGCGGGGGAACCTTTCCCGAATGATTATTTCCACAGGTCGGGATCGTCCGACAGAGCGGGCTTTTCTGGTGGGCTTGGAGACCTCCAAAAGCAGCCGTTGGGAGGTAGGGGAGTCGCTGGACGAGCTGGGGTTGCTGGTGGAGAGCGCCGGAGGCGAGGTGGCGGATCGGGCCACGCAAAGAATGGATTCTCCGGTGGCGCCCACTTACATCGGCAGCGGGAAAGCGGTGGAGCTGG
Organism: Verrucomicrobiota bacterium; assembly: GCA_041165425.1. Lineage (GTDB taxonomy): Bacteria > Verrucomicrobiota > Verrucomicrobiia > Methylacidiphilales > Verrucolacustridaceae > Verrucolacustris. Next base: position 10,307 of record JBEANM010000006.1, on the reverse strand, counting down.
CCAAAACGGCGAAGGAGAAGAAGGCCGACACGGTTATTTTTGACGATGAACTGAGTCCGGCGCAGGCGCGGAATTTGGAGCAGATCTTTTCCTGCAAGGTGCTGGATCGGACCCAACTGATCCTCGATATTTTTGCCCAGCGGGCGAAGTCGAAGGAGGGGAAATTGCAGATCGAACTGGCCCAACTGGTGTATTTACTGCCGAGGCTGACCCGGATGTGGACCCACTTATCGCGGCAGACGGGTGGCATCGGAATGCGGGGACCGGGAGAGACGCAGTTGGAAGTGGACCGCCGGCGGGTGCAGGAGCGGATTACCCGGCTGGAGAGGGATTTGGCCGAGGTGAGGAAGCATCGGACGATCCAGCGAGAGGGGCGCTTGCGGCAGCATTGGCCGGTGGCGGCCCTGGTGGGGTATACCAATGCGGGTAAGTCGACGCTCATGAACCGCCTCACCCATGCAGAGGTGGCGGCAGAGGACCGGCTGTTTGCCACGCTGGATCCAACGATCCGGCAGTTTCGAATGCCAAACGGGGTGCGGGTCCTGTTAACCGACACCGTTGGTTTCCTGAAGAAGCTACCGACCCATCTGGTGGAATCGTTTCAATCCACTTTGGAAGAGGTGGCTTTTGCTGATGTGTTGATTCACGTGGTGGATGCGAGCCACCCCCAACGCCTGGAGCAGATGCGGGCGGTGGATGAGGTTTTGAAAAAGATCGGCGCGGGGGACAAGCACACGCTCACGGTCTGGAACAAGGTAGATCGGATGGAAAACCGGATCGGATTGGATCGGGAGGCGGGGGGCGTGACCCACGGGGTGCTGGTTTCGGCCAAAACGGGGGATGGCATGGCAGGATTTTTTTCCGAACTGGCGGCCATGTTGACCGCGTGGAGCATGCGGGTGCATTTGAGGGTTCCCCAGAGCGAGGGGGCATTGTTGGCGCTCTTGGCGCGGGCCGGCCGGATCCTGGAAAAGAAGTATGAGGGGAACGAAGTAGTCCTGCAGGCGCACATTCCGCCTTTCTTGAGGGGGAAGGTGGCTCCCTTTATTGTCCCGGGAAGTGACACGGATACGGGAGTTGCCGTCGGAGGAGAGGCCCCGGGAGAGGCTGATGGCCCGCGGGCCAGAGGCACTTTCGACGGCGGAGCTGTTGGGGATCCTGCTGGGAACGGGGCGACCCGGTAAATCGGCGATCGAACTGGCGGGGGAGATTTTGCGTTCGCGGGAGGGGCTGGGAAGTCTGGCCCGGATCACGCCGCAGAATCTGCAAAAGGAGTTTCACGGGCTGGGGGTGGCTAAGGCATGCCGGATTGCCGCCGCGATAGAACTGGGAAGGCGGGTGGGTTCGGCGGAAGTGGCGGGGGAGGCGATGGATCATCCGGGGAAAGTGGAGGCGGTGATCGGCCCGGAGTTGAGGCACAAGGATCGGGAGGAAGTTTGGGCGCTCCTTTTGAACACCAAGCTGAGGTTGATCCGGAAAGTGCAGATCAGCCGGGGGTCAGTGAATGAAACGGCGGTGCAACCGCAGGATCTTTTGCGGCAGGCGCTGGGTTCGGAGACGGTTTACGCGTTGATCGCCGTACACAATCATCCCTCGGGGGATCCAGCACCTAGTCCGGCTGACTTGGATTTCACCCGGAGGTTACGGGATGGGGCGAAAGCGGTGGGGGTGACGCTCCAGGACCATGTGATTATCGGCGTCGCCCGGGAGGGTCGATCCGGGTATTATAGCTTTCGTGAGGCAGGTTACCTTTGAGCAAAGCTGAAATTCATTCCACGGCACTGGTGGAGAAGGGGGCCAAGTTGGGGGCCGGTTGTGTGATCGGACCCGGGGCGATCGTGGGGTCGGAAGTGGAGCTGGGTGAGGGATGTGTGGTAGGGCCGCGAGCCGTGTTGGAGGGAAGAGTCCGGATGGGGGCGAAAAATCGTATTGGAGTAGGAGCGGTGATTGGGGGAGAGCCGCAGGATTTAGCCTATCAAGGAGCCCGCAGCGGGGTGGTGGTGGGGGACGGGAATGTGTTTCGGGAATATGTGACGATTCATCGGGGAACCAAGGAGGGGACGGATACGGTGATTGGAAATGGCTGTTTTCTCATGGTGGGAGCTCATGTGGCCCATAACTGCCGTCTGGCGGATGGGGTGATCCTGGTCAATAACGTGCTTTTGGCGGGGTATGTGGAGGTGGAGGAAAGGGCGTTTCTGGGAGGGGCGGTGGTTGTGCATCAGTTTGTCCGGATTGGGAAGTTGGCGATGGTGCGGGGTCAGACCCGGGTGGGCATGGATCTGCCGCCCTACTGTATGGCGGTGGCAACGAACGGGGTGTGTGGGCTGAATCTGGTGGGGTTACGGAGAGCCGGGGTGGGGCCGGACAACCGGAAAGCTTTACAGAGGGTGTATGAGGGGTTTTTCTTCGGAGGAAAGAACCGAGCCCAAGCACTCGAGGAAATCCGCCGAGGCAAAGATGCCAAGGTCAAGGAAGTGAAGGAGTTCTCTGATTTTATTGAGAAAACGAAGCGCGGGATTTGTCACGGCCTGAAGGCCGGCGATATCAGCTTGGAGGAAAATTAAAAGCGGGACTGGATACCGACTTCGATGGCGAAATTGTAACTGTTCTCAAACTGGTAGTTGCCGATGACCGGCATGAAGGCGCTGAGCATTTTGAAAGCGCCGTAAAAATCAACGCCCGGTTCGACAGTGTAAGTAGCACCAAGTTGCGCGTTCCAGCCAAACTGAAAGGCGCTGCGGCAGTAGTTACCTTGGATGTCCGTATTGGCCAGATAGTAGTTGTTGACGTCTAACTGCTGCCAAATGGCACCCACCCCACCCCCGATGAAGGGGCGGAATTTGACTTGGCCCGGCCAACGCAGAATTCCGTTGATTTGAACCGGGACTTGAACCAAATCACCATCCGCCGACATGTTGTAGGAACCGGCCGGTAGTCCTCCCCCTGGGCTGGTGTTAAAAGTGGCGTTGTACTGATTAATCCCGTTGTAGGTCAAGCCGGTCTGCAGCCCCACACCGAGCCACTCATAAAAGTTGTATCCGAATTCCACATCGAGCCTAAAGCCAGGATTAAAAGTGAAATTTTCACCTGCAACTTCGACCCCAGTTAATGGGCCCGATGTGTACGTATAAGGATAAGCCTGTCGATTGTTCCCGTTCCATATCCTCCGGGCGGTGAGCTGGCCCTGAAGTGCACCACCAATCCCAGCATTGAGAAAAAAGCTCTCCCATTCCCCTAGTTGGAGAGTGGTGGCGTCACCCACAATGGGTGCGGGTTTGCCGGAGACTGTTTGGAGGGGCGGGGCCGTCTTTTGGGGGGTGCCGGCTAAAGGATCGATGGGGGCAGAGGAACCGCCGCCCCCCATGGGATCAGCACCTCCACCTCCGCCCCCCATGGGGTCCACGGCAGCAACTTGGGTACTACCAGCCAAAGCATCGGGAGAGGCAGGGACGGATGCATTGAGGTCTGCGCTTTGTCCTTCGATGCCGATGGGTGCGACGGACAGACGTTCGGGGCTTTTTCCAGAAGGGATCGTGGTAGGGGTTGGTTCGTTATAAAGGGCGAGCCGGGGCGGTCCCCCGAAAGCTGCCCCATCATCCCGATAGTTGAGAGCCTCCAGCGGGACAATTTTCTTGGTGCCGTCCGGATAGGTTTTTAGGACGTGGGTCCCAGATGATTCGGGTGCGCTTAGGGGAGAAACTTGGCTCTCAGATTGGGATGGCGTGGTGGAGTCAGGTGGAAGCACAAGCCGCTGGGCATGCGTGGCTGTCGTGATTAAAAAACAGATAGAAAAAACGGAGTAAAACCTTTCCAACCAAGCGGAGTTGGGGCCACGCATACGGATTCCAAGAACTTTGGACACCATATGTAGGGTCTGCAAAATAAAGACCCCTATTTATAGTAAAGTTGTTCACAAGATTGCTGGTTAGAAAATATGGAAAAATGCATAAAAAATCCCCGCTAAAGAGCGGGGATTTTTTATGGGAAAGGTAAGCCTAAAAACGCCAAGTTAATCCAATTTGGGCAGAGTGATTGAAACTGGATTTGAACTGACCTAGATCCGCAAAATTCGGATTGGGCATAGATAGAAGTTTGTAGGCAATGTCTAGGTCTAGTCCCTCGGAAACACAGTAAGTGAATCCGGTGGTAACCTGCCAGGCCCAGTTCCAGTGGTAACTGGTGTAGGGCTGGCCACCACCTGAGGAAGTTTGCAGAACGTTCCAATTCGCGCCTCCTCCGCCCCCGAAGTAACCCTGCCAAGGGCCATCTGAAGGAAAACGAAAACTTACGCTATATAAGATCGGGACCTGAAAAAGGCCGCCATTACCTAAATTCTGACCACCTGGGTAGGACGTTGTGTTGTCGAGGGTGGAGGAATGGAGTTGGTTGTAGAGAAAAGCCGTTTCAATGCCGGTTCGGAACCAATCTGTCACATTATACTGAGCTTCAAGGTCATAACGGATTCCAGGTTGAAAAACCATTTTCTGGTACGTGGCTCCGTCGCCACTGCGTCCGCTCAAGGGTTGCTGATAGGCCACACCCACCGCAGTCCTAAAGGCAAAGCCCTCCCTCGTACCAAAAGCGTCTTCGTAATCCTTAGGATCTGCGTTCGTGTAGTCCATTTTCGCTGGCTGGTCTGGGGAGACTACCGAGGTTGCGCTCGGAACGGTTGGATTGGTGGACACCGTCTCTGTCTTCTGGTTTGGCTGCCCAATCGGGACCACGCCATCTTTGGCTGGGTCGTAGGCCACGATTCGGGGGGCTCCGCCGAACTTTTCGCCGTTATCCACCTGCTGGCCGATCTCGCTCCATCGAACAATGACCCTAGTGCCATCGGGGTAGATTTTCATCACATAGGGGTCGTTCGCGGATTTCGTGACCCCATCTGCCGCAAGCAGAGACAAATTTAGGCTCAACAATGACATCAGGATCCAAATATATTTGTTTTGCATGATTAAGTTCCTTGGAAGAGAGCTAGCCAAATGGGGTAATTTTACCAACCAGTTGGGGCTCATAGGAGCTTTTTTTCATACAGATTGTGTACGTCAATAAAAATGTGAATAACTATAAAATTGCATATTACTAAAAATACGTAATAAGTATGCAATGAAATGCATCCGGCCGGGCTGCACGGCAGAAGTAATGGCTTATTGGATTTTTAGCGGGTCAGAAATGAACTGGACGATGGAGGCAGGGTGAGACTCAAGGCTCCATTTTTCACCACCAACTTTTCCAGACTCCCCAACCGGTCTTGGAGGGGCCCGTCGACAAACTCCGGACCGACCTCGAGTTCCAACTTGGCGGGTTTGTCCGAGCGATTGTAGAGAATCAGCACCCGATCCCCGAGGTAGGCTCGGGCCACAGCATAGACATCCCGATCCGCTCGAATCGCACGGCGGCTGCCGTAGCGGATCGCGGGGTGCTGGGAGCGAAGGCTGTTGAGCTTGGCCACATGATCCTGCACTCCCTTTTGCACCGGGGTGAGTTTGGTCAGATCGGGAAACATTCGCCGGTTGTCCGGGTCCTGCGCCCCGGTCATCCCGATCTCATCCCCGTAGTAGATGGTCGGAGCCCCGGGCGTGGTGAGCACAAAGGTGAAGGCCAGCTTCAGTTTTTCGTAGGAAGAGTTCTTGTCGACTTTGGGAGGCTTGGACCATCCGACCACAAATTCATCCGGCTCCTTGGGGTCTGGCAAATCTCCATCGGCATAGGCCATGAAGCGTGATTTATCGTGATTACCGAGCAGGGGAGACATCACCGTCTCGGGACCGAACACGCGGTCGGAGGCGGCGGCAGATCTTTCCAGAGCGGCAAAGTCCTCCTTGCCGGTGCCAAACACCTCCAGGAGGGTATCATAAAGAGGAAACTCAAACTGCCCGTCCAGTCGGTTGGGGCCGATAAAGGAGTTGATGCCGGGCCGGTCCATGAAGGTTTCGCCCACGAGGTAAAAGGAGTCCTGGGAGGCTTGGGGCAGACTTTGCCGAAGGCCCTGCCGGAAAGAGGTCCAGAATTTCGGCGGGATATGCTTCACGGCATCGAGGCGAAATCCGTCCAGATGGAAACGGCGGACCCAGTCGGCGGCATTCTCAATCAGAAAGGCGCTGCTCCCTGCCCCGTAATTGAAGCGGGGGAGAAAAGGCTCAAACCAGGTGGTAAACTGGGTTTCGTTGTCCCACTTGCGGAGATTTTTTGTGCCATCCGGTAGCAAAAGAGAGCCAAACCAGTCCGGATTTTTTTTGAAGGAGGGATGCTCCTCGTGGACGTGAGCAAGAACCAGATCGAGGAGAATGCTGATGTTTTTTCGGTCAGCCGATTCGGCGAGGGCGGTCAGCGCCGCATTCCCGCCAAAGCGAAGCTCCACTTCAGTGGAACTGATGGGCCAGTAGCCATGATAGCCAGTGTACCAGCGGCGGGGCTCCTTGTACTCCTGATAGGGGGGGAGGGGATTTTGGTTTACCGGGGAGAGCCAAAGGGTGTTGATGCCCAACTTCTCAAAATAGCCCTCATCGATGAGTTTTTTCACTCCCGCCAAGTCGCCTCCCAGATACTGGGCCGGGGGTTCAACCTTGGCGTCCGGCTTGGGATTATTGGAGGGATCCCCGTCGACCAGTCGGTCGATGAAGGCGAAATAAATGATGTGATCGTGGCGGTTGGCCCCTGCCGGCAGATCTTCGCTAACCTTGGTGCGGATTGGGAACGCGGGTGTGCCGTCGGAGCCCATTCCCATCAGGCGGATCCAGGATTCAGGGGGCAACCCAACGGTTTTTACCAGCCAACCGCCGTCGGCGGCGGGTTCGACCGGGAGAGCGAGGGAAGTTCCTCCCGGCAGCTGAGCGACCGCTGAAATTTTGGCAGGTTGCCAATCTTCCGGATGGCTGCCGAAGGAAAGAAAATCCTGGCCTCGGGAGCGGGCGAACAGGACCGGGGCCTGGCCGGGTGAGCCGGAAACCTGAGCCAGAGAGTTTTCGTTACCCGTACCGTCTCTGGCGGTTTGTTTGTTGGCTGGATCGAGACGCCACTGTCCGTCCACCACCAGCTTGTAGGGGTGGGAGCCCGGGGGCAGCCCAAGGGAGAGTTCCCAGGTGTTTTCGCCCGTTTTTTTCATCGGGTTGGCTCCGGTGTTCCAGCCGTTGAATGAGCCGGCCACGCTTACGGACTTTTCCGAGCCGGTGCCGAAATAGCGAAACTTCGTCTGCGGAGTGGATTGAACCGCGAGGGTAAAAATTCCCTCCCGAGGTTCGCCTTGAGCGGGGCGGATACGCAAGAGCAGGTCTTCCATGCCTTGGGCTCCATTTTCCGGCACGATGCGAAGCACGGTTTTGGCTGCGTCCAAGTCCATCTGGAGCTTTTCCATGGGGGTGGGACGTGCCAACTCCAACTTGTCCCCGGCCGAAAGTTCCAAGAAACGGGTTAAATCAAATTCCGTTGCTTTTTCGGCGGTCACCACTTGGACCGGAATCCATCCCATGAAGGAAGTGGGCTTTGTTTCCGCATGGGATTCGAAAAGGGGCCCAGCGAGAAGCAGGCCACAAACCGTCGAAAGCAGCAAAGAGTGTTGAGATTTCAAACCTAGAGAAAATACCAATGGGAGAAGGGTTTGCGTAACAAAAAACAGTTTGTTTTTACACAAAAATAGGTAAATTGTAGGAGTTGAATAAGGCCTTTTTAACCGCACGTAAACGCATGGGAACTAGCCGTTGGGCAAGTTTTGCCGATACTGATCTTATGCCCGTAAGGTCATGGTTCCTTTCTTTGGGGCTCTTTCTTTGTCTTTCGTTGCAGAGCGTCCAATCCCAAGAGTCCCAGTGGCAATCTTTGGCTGGTGAGGCAAGTGCCATGAGCCGCAAGTCCAAACCGGAGTCGATGGACTACAATCTCGACTTGGGCCCGGTGCTTTTGAATGTGGGGGCCTCGCTTTCCGGGGGATACAACTCGAACGTCAATCTGACCCAAAACGGAAACAAAGGCAGCGGCTACACAACTCCGGCTGGCACGTTGAGCCTGATGTGGCCGATCACTGACTTAAACACCCTGACGTTCTCCGTCGGGTTCGGTTACTCGTACTATTGGGACGTGTCGGAAACCGACAGCCCGGGCGGCTTGTTTATCAGTCCCAACAGCGCTTTGCAGGCCACCTTTTTCGTCGGGGATTTCCGTTTTACGCCCTACGACCAGTTCTCCCTTCAAAATGACCCCACCCAGGCAGGAGAGCTTAGCGATGTGTCCCGATTCACGATTTATCAGAACAGCGCCGGCTGCAAGGTGGATTGGGATCTGGCGGATCTCATCGTCACGGCCGGGTTTGACTGGTTCAACCTCTGGTCCGGGCAGAGCTCCTTCCAGAATCTGGATCGCCGAACCCTGACCCCCAGCTTGGCCACCACTTACTACCTGACCAAAACGCTGATCGTGGGGATGGAGGGTGTGGCGGCCATCACGAACTACAACTCCCCCCAGACCCAGACCGTCACCAATCCACAAGATAACTCCACCACCACCGTCAATGGGCAGAACAACAACAACATTTACCAAGTTGGCCCCTTCGTAAACTGGCAGATTTCTGAATATATCACCGTCACCGGTCGGGGAGGATGGGTGTGGGGCCAATTCACCGGGAGCAACACTCCCGAAAACGCGGCGGGGGGAAATCCATCCACCTACTATCTGAATCTCGGCTGGAGCCACCGGCTGAATGAGTATTTGAATTACAACCTCACCGCGAGCCGCAGCACCCAGCTTTCGGCCATCGTGGGCAGTAACTTTGTTGAGGTGTGGAACTTCGGGGCGGGCCTGAACTGGAACGTGATCGACCAGTTGAGCCTATCGACGCCATTTTCCGCGCAGCTGGGCCAGGTTTCCGGCAACCTCTACCCGGAGCAGTACCAGCAGTACAGTGCGGGAATCAGCCTAGGCTACCGGATCACCGAGAAACTCGGGAGCAGCGTGAACTTCATGTACATTCTGAAGGATTCCGACCTGCCCGATAATGGTTACCAGCAGTGGAATGCATCCGCGGGTTTTAATTATGATTTCTGAACCGCCTAGAGCTTGGATCCGATGGATGTTGGTGGCGGGGCTTTCGCTGATCTTGGGCGGCAGCGTTCCCCATGCGTGGGCCCAGGCCCGTCTGTCCCTGCGGACCTCGGAGCCAGCTTCGGCCACCACCCCGACGGCGGGGGCACCGGTTCTGTCGGATCCGGCCAAGGGTAACCCCATGGACTCGTTGGACGACCGGAAGCCGATCGCGGTCGGAAATCTGCTCGAGTTCCGCGTGCTGGAGGATCTCGACGAGGAACCGGATCCGAGGGCGGACCCCACCGCACAAAACCCCCTGACGATGAATCGGCTCCAGGTCTCCGACAGCGGAGAAGTGGAGCATCCTTACTTTGGCCGGGTGATGGCGAAAGGGAAAACCCACCGACAACTGGCCGAGGAGATCAAAAAAATTCTAGAGCGGCCCGACGGGTACTATTATCAGGCCACGGTTTTGATTTCGCTCGCCACTTCCGGCGTCTCGCGGGGCAAGGTTTACATCAGCGGGGCGGTGAGCAAGCCCGGGCCTTTTGATATTCCGGTGAATGAGAATATGACGGCCAGCAAGGCTCTCTCTTCCGTGGGGGTGTTGGAGGAAAGGGCGGCGATCAACCAGATCAAGTTGATCCGGAAGGTTCCGGAAGGAGCCCCGCCACCGGAGCCGATCATCATCAATCTCGATGACATCCGCAAGGGTCTCACCGGATCGGATCGCGTTTTGGAGCCGGAAGACCAGATCATCGTTCCGGCGGTGACCAGCCGCGGGCAGGTCAGTGTGGCCGGCAATGTGGCCCAGGTGGGAAACTACCCCATTCCGCTGGACCGGGAGCTGACCGTGAAGGACGTCATCGTGCAGGCCAAGTTCGGAGACTTTGCCGACAAGCGCCGAGTCAAACTGTTCCGAAAAGGAGAAAAGGGGGAGCCGATGGAAATCGACATGGTGAAAATTCTTGAGACAGGTGAGGAAGAAAACAACCCGGTGCTGCAGGATGGGGATCACATCTTTGTGCCCAAACGCCTCTTTAACTTCTAAGGTGTCGGGCCATGGCTGAAATCGGACAAGAACTTGGCATTGGCGGACCGCTCTCTCCCGCGGCTCTGCGGGCGCGGGTGTATCGGTACAGCCTGCTGCTGCGGAAGTACTGGTGGTTGCCGCTGATGATCCTGTCAGCCTCCCTGCTGGTCCAAGGGGTCCGTTACTTTTTGAGTGAACCGCTTTACGTCAGCACCGGTCGGATGATGGTGGCGCCCCGCATCATGACCAAGGAAAG
>JBEANM010000005.1:0-20568 GCA_041165425.1 Verrucomicrobiota bacterium | reverse complement strand
TCACGCCGGGCCTATTTTGAGGCCGCCTTGGTGATTGCTGAAAATGGGGCTGTTTTAGGGGCGGTTTCCGGCCGCGTCTGGGGGCGGATTGCCAAGGCTCAATCAGGGAAAGGGGGGTTTGGTTACGACTCTATCTTTTTGCCTAAGGGATATAAAAAGACCTTTGGGCAACTTCCTGGTGGCACCAAACACCGCATTAGCCATCGGGCAAGGGCAGTGACCAAGTTAAAAGCCCGCTTAAGCAGGATTATTTCTTCACTGAGAGCAAAACATCGTATTTGATACAATATTTATTGTGCGACAAATAGGTCTATCCCGATAATCCTGATTCTTTGCTTCGCCCCCCTGAAATTAGGTCGTCTAAACATCCTCCAACCTTTCCCGTCCCGCCTAAAACCAATTAATGAATCAGTCCCCACCGGGTAGAAAACGGCCAGTAAACAAAGGCCCCTTTACCGACCAAATTCTTGGCCTGGACTGCGCCCCAACCCCGGCTGTCAAAGCTGTTGGGACTATTATCTCCCATAGCCCAGTAATCTTTACCAGGCACCTGATAGGAGTCCTCTGGGTTCGTTAAAAAGGTCTGTCCAAGGGTATACCCAGGATATCCGTTTTTTTGCTCCGCGACCCGTTGACAGGCCCAATCCTGGGCTGGTTGACCATTGATCCACAGCACGGGAGGCCGGATTTGAATGCGATCCCCGCCGACCGCCACACACCGCTTGATGTAGTACTGGGAACCCTCAATGCCGCGGAGTCGGAGCCCGGACTCAATTCCTTCGATACCGTCGGTGGTAAAGACAAAGGTTTCTCCACGATCAGGCTTTCTGGTGTGATACACGATTTTGTTCACAAAAAGATGATCTCCGCTGGTTGAGCTGAAGTTGGCCAGGGTTTCGCCCGCTTTCACCCGGTCTCCGGCGCGGACCTTCATGCCGCCTTCGCGTGCCTGCTGCAGTCCGGTCCAGACACTCTCCGTCCAGCCATCGGCCACAATTACCGTGGTCGTCCAAGGAATCAGCCCCAAGAGCTTTCCCTCCCGGACTGATTCAATGGTTCCATCCTTCGGGGCGACCGCCCGATGCCATCCTTTGCCCGACCAGACCAGATCAAAAAACCGCACCGGCCACGAGGGCGGCGGTCGAGATTCCGGCTCATTCAAAATTCCCAGCAAGGTCGGACGCATGGAGTGGGTCGGAATCTTGAATGGCTGCAAAAAATAAGCCCGCACCCCAAGAGCCAAAGCAATCGCCACCAGGGCCACCTCGGCATTTTCCCGTCTCCCATGGTGCTTGTCGGTCCGGAGAAGATCCCCGTATTGGGATTCTAGCCGTTTTAAGGTCTCCCCTCTCCTGTCGGCCGACACCGTCCAACCCAGCGCATCCTTCGCGGCCTTTCGCGCTTCGTGCAACCTGGTAAGTGTCTTTTCCGGCAGGACGTCACGGCCATACCGGATCCGCTTGCCCAGGAAATGTTCGATTGCCCGGAGATGTTTCCTCTCCTCTTTTGCTTGGCCAAAGAAAATCATACTAATCTCCGAAGGCCTTTAGAACCTGCAGGAAAGCCTCCTGCGGAATGTCCACCTTACCGAACTGCTTCATCCGTTTCTTTCCTTCTTTCTGTTTCTCCAGCAGCTTTCGTTTTCGGGTAATGTCCCCGCCGTAGCATTTGGCTGTCACGTTTTTTCCAAAACTCTTCACGTCCTCGCGGGCAACCACTTTTCCGCCAATGGCGGCCTGCAGCGCCACTTTAAACAACTGCGGCGGAATGACTTCCTTCAGCTTGGCCGTCAGGACGCGGCCGCGGGAGGCCGCCTTGTCCCGGTGCACAATGCAGGAAAAGGCATCCATCGGATCCCCGTTGACCAGGATCTCGAGTTTCACCAGATCGTTCGCCCGGTACGGGCCATGCTCGTAGTCCATGGAGCCGTACCCACGGGTGATCGATTTGATCCGATCGCTGAAATCCACGAGGATTTCATTCAGCGGAATCTCCGTGGTCAACATGACCCGCTTGCCGTCCAGCGACTCTGTTTTTTGCACATCCCCCCGCTTCTCCCGCACCATCGCCACCAAATCGCCAATATTCTCGTTGGGGCACAGCAGAAAGACCGTCACCATCGGCTCCCGGATCTCCTCAATGATGCTCGGATCCGGCATTTGCACCGGATTTTCCACATTCATCACTTTCCCGCTGGTGAGGTGCACCTCGTAAATGACGCTGGGATAGGTGGAGATCACCTCCATATCGAACTCCCGGGCCAACCGTTCCTGGACAATCTCCATGTGAAGCAACCCCAAAAATCCGCACCGGAATCCAAATCCTAGGGCCGGGGAACTTTCGGGTGTGTACACCAGGGCGGAATCGTTGATCTGGAGTTTGCCCAACGCCAGTTTCAGCTTTTCAAAGTCGGCCGAGTTGATCGGATAGATCCCCGAAAACACCATGGGCTGCACCTTGCGGAAACCGGCCAACGGCTCCTTCGCCGGCTTGAACGCGTGGGTAATGGTGTCTCCAATGTCGATTTCCGCCGTGGTCTTCAGGTTGGCCACCAAATAGCCGGTATCGCCCGGTCCCAGTCGTTTCCCGGGGGTTAATTTCGGGTTAAAAGTTCCTACCTCTTTGGTTTCATACTTCCGACCGCTCTGCATCAGCTGAATCGGTGTGCCGGGGGTGATTTCCCCTGAGATCACTCGGACATAGGCAATCACCCCGCGAAACGTGTCGAAAACGCTGTCGAAGACCAAAGCCTTGAGATCCTGCCCCTCTGCTCCTTTGGGCATGGGCAGTCGGTGGACAATCGCCTCCAACACATCCCCGATCCCCTGCCCGGTTTTGGCACTGACCAGAATCGCTTCTTCGGCCGGGATCGCCAAGATTTCCTCCAACTGACGTTTCACCCCGGGAATGTCCGAGCTGGGCAGGTCGATCTTGTTAATCACCGGAATCAACGTCAGCCCTTCCTTGTTGGCCAAGTGCACGTTGGCCACGGTCTGAGCTTCCACTCCTTGGGCCGCATCCACCACCAAGAGCGCCCCTTCGCAGGCCGCCAGGGATCGGGACACTTCATAGGCAAAATCCACATGGCCCGGAGTGTCGATGAGGTTGAGACGATACTTCTGCCCATCCTTGGCGGTGTAGCTCAGGGTGACCGGGTGGGCCTTGATGGTGATCCCGCGTTCCCGCTCGAGATCCATGGAATCCAGCAACTGGGCCTGCATGTCACGCTCGGCAATCGCCCCGGTCGTTTGCAGGAGCCGGTCTGAAAGTGTTGTCTTCCCGTGGTCGACGTGAGCGATGATACAGAAGTTGCGGATGAATTTGGGATCCATGAAGAACGATCCCGGCCCTAGCCCGAGACGATGGCAGACTGGGCGGAAGTCCTGAGGTTGGCCACGGCCTTCTTTAAGTCCGGCTGCCGGAAAAGTGCTGTCCCCGCCACTAAAATATTGGCTCCCGCTCCGACACAGGAACGGGCCGTCTCATCCCCGATGCCGCCGTCGACCGTGATATCGACATCGTAGTTTTGCCGCAGGATGACTTCCCGCGCCTCGCGGATCTTTGGCAACACCTCTGCAAGGAAAGCCTGCCCACCGAAGCCCGGATTGACCGTCATCAAAAGGAGTTGCTGAATTTTCGGCAGCAGCGGAATCGCATGCTTGAGGAGAGTGGGCGGATTGATCGCCAAGCCCACCCGGCATCCCATCTCCTGGATCTGATCTAGGGTTCGGGAAACCGTATGGCGCGCCTCCAAATGAACATTCAGACAGTCCGCACCTGCCTCCACAAAGTCGCGGGCATACCGGTCAGGCTGCTCAATCATCAGGTGCACATCCAGCGTCACATCTCCCATCACCTTCCGCAGAGCCCTCACCATATTGGTTCCAAAGGAAATATTGGGAACGAAGTGACCGTCCATCACATCGATGTGCACCCATTCAGCCCCGCTGGCCTTGATTCGTTCAGCCTCTTCTTCGATCCGGCCAAGATCGGCGGCCAGAACGGATGGGGCAATGATCAGGGGGCGGCTGGTCATTCTATTTGATTCCCTTTTCGATGATTTCCACCTCGTACCCTTCGGGGGCATCGACAAAGGCAAAACGGGTTCCTTTGGAAGTGGTGGTCGGCCCATCTGTCCAAGGATAACCCAGGGCGGCCGCATTTTTGCCGAAGCCGTCGAGGTCTTCCACCTCAAACGCCAGATGCACCAGATCGGCCGGACACTGAACCGGGCCAGAGGCTGGGTAATGGCAGAGCTCTAACATCTCTCCACCGGCTTCAGACTGAAGAAAAACCAAAGTACTTCCCCGCGGAGAAGTGCTTTTGGATATCTCCTTGAGGCCAAGAACCCGTTTGTAGAAATGGAGGTTCTTTTCGAGATCTTGGACCCGGAACCGGGTGTGGAGCCATTTACCTACCTTCATGAAGGGAGGTAATATTCCCTCTTCCGGGGCCTCCGTCGAATCGGAATCTCTCCTAAACGGTCTCCGCCTTGGGGTCCCGTTCCAGCAAAGCCTGGAGAGCTGCCCGGGGGGCCTTCCCTTGAAAGAGCACCGCATACAGCTGATCTGCCACGGGTGCCTCCACCTTCCGCTTGGCTTCGATCCGGTGCAGGGCCTCCGTCGTCGGCACCCCTTCGCAAACCCCTTCCACAGAGGCCAACGCTTTCTCCAGATTGTCCCCGGCTCCCAATCGTTCCCCGACCCGCCGGTTCCGGCTGGCGCGGCTGTATGAGGTCAGCATCAGATCGCCCACCCCGCTCAGTCCATACAAAGTTTCCTCCTTCGCCCCGAGTTGAACTGCCACCCGTACCATTTCCCGGAGAGACCGGGTCAGAAGCCCGGCAAAGCTATTTTCTCCAAGTTTCAAGCCGGCACACATCCCTGCGGCTAGGGCGTACACATTCTTCAGGGCTCCTCCCCACTCCACCCCCGCAAGATCCGTCGTCCGATAGACCCGGCAATAAGGACCATGGAGAATTTTCTGGACTGCTTCCGCGAGCGACTCCTCCTCAGCGGCTGCCACCACGGCCGTCGGAACCTTCTGCGCCAACTCCCCGGCCAGGCTCGGACCCGAAACCGCCGCGACCGGTGCCTTCGGCCAAATCTCTTTCACAATTTCGCTGATTCGCTTTCCCGTCTCGATCTCAACCCCCTTGCTCAAACTCACGACCGGAGCGGTCTGCGGACCCAGGGTCTGGAGGCAGGTCCGCACAGCCTGCGTCGGCACAGCCAGAAAAATCATCTCGGCCGGGCCCGGCATTCGGACGTTGTCCTGCTCCACCCAGGCCACCTCATGACCACGGGCCTGTAACAACTCCCCGATGGCGCCGCCCCAGGCCCCTTTGCCTAGCACTACAATTTTCATTTCTTCTTTTTCTTTTTCCTTTTTCCCTGCTTTTCCATATCGAAGGAGTTTTCCACCCCTTGCCGCAGTCGTTGCAGGTTGTCCCGGTGCCGGTACCACACCAGGGCCGCCAAGGCCCATGCCGCCCACAGGAGTGCCGGCCGGCCTGGCTCCAGCCACATCACCAGAAACGGAAAAGCCGTCGCGGCCAGGAGAGAGGCCACCGACACGGTTTTCTTGGCCGCAAACGTCACCCCCCACAACCCCGCGGTCCAAAAAAGAACGGCCGGAGCTAATCCCAAAAGAACCCCAGCCGAAGTGGCCACACCCTTGCCTCCTTTGAAGTTGAGCCATGGAGAAAAGACATGCCCGACCACCGCCGCCATTCCCGCCCCCACCGTCCAACTGTCTCCCGCCTGCAGAAAATCCCTCGCTAACCAGACGGCCAACCAGCCCTTGAGCGCATCCAGGGCAAAGACAAGGTAACCCCACTTTTTCCCCATCACCCGCCCGACATTAGTCGCCCCAATGTTGCCGCTCCCCCTTGCCTGGATGTTTACGCCCTTCGACCGGGCCAGCCAGTACCCGCAGGGGAGAGACCCAAACAGGAAGCCCGCTCCTAACGCCAAGATAGTCTCAATCATTCCTCTCGGGATGGGCGAAGAAGCGACAAAGGGCAAGGAAATCCCCGTCCTTTTTGGTTTTGGAGGTGCCCCCTTTTTGGATAAGGTTTCTACTTATGCCTGAAATGTCCTCTAGCCAGCTGACAGGTCCGCAGGCGGACTCTTTCCGTAAGGCCAAGGACGCTCTCTCCCGCCAAAACTGGGACTATATCCTCATGCTCGTCCCGCCCATTCTGGAGGCTAACCCCGGCTTCCTCGAGGGCCGCAAAGTCCTCCGCGCCGCACAAATCGCCAAGGCCAAAGGAGCGTCCTCCCTAGAGAAAAGCATGTCCGGGGTGAAGATCGCTCCGATGGTGCTAAGCGCCAAGTCCGCTGCCGGAAAGTCCCTTGGCGCGGGTCTGGCCAAGATTGAGGAAGCCCTTGCGATCGACCCCACCAACGGTCAGGCCAATGGCGCCTTAGCCGAGCTGGCCTTAAACAACGACCTTCCTGGTACGGCTATTTTTGCCTATGAGACCGTCCGCGTGGCCAGACCGCAGGACACGGGAAACCTTCATGGTTTGGCGCGCGCCTACATTGCCGCCAAACAAATGTCCAAGGCACGCGACACCTACCAGGCCATCCTTAATCTCAACCCGGCCGACGGCGAGGCCCTCAAGGGCATGAAGGATGCCAGTGCCCTGGTGGCCACCCAGGAAGGCGGATGGGAAAAATCCTCTGATTTCCGGGATTCCCTCAAAAGCAAGGAAGAGAGTCTGGCTCTCGAATCCGCCGGAAAAGTCGTCAAAACAGCCGAGGCTGTCGCCGAGCAGCTAGGTCGCCTTCATGCTCAGTTTGAAAAGGAGCCGCAGAACGTCAACCTCGCCAAGCAGATTGCCGAACTGTGCGAGGTTCAGGGCTCGTTTGAGCACGCCCTCCAATGGTTTCAGTTCGCCTACGACCTCACCCAGAAATCCGATCCGATCCTGGAAAAGAATGTCTTCCGCCTCCGCCTCCAACAGTTGGACACGGAACTGGAGCAGGCTCGCGCTTCCGGGGCCGAGGCCCCCGTTTTGTCTGAAATAGAGGCCCGGCGGAAATCCATCACCCTGGAAAGTGCGCGGGAGCGGGTGTCACGCTACCCAAACGATCTCAATTACCGCTTCGAGCTGGGTGAGGCCCTTGTGGACAACGGGCTCTATAAAGAGGCCGTCCCCGAACTTCAACAGGCCCTGCGCCAACCCTCCGTCCGCCACAAAGCCCTGATCCTCTTGGGTCAATCCTACCACCGGCGCAACATGCTGGATTTGGCGGCGAAGCAGTATGCCTCGGCTGCTTCGGAGATCGTGGCCATGGATGCAACCAAGAAAGACGCGATTTATTCTCTCGGCATCGCCCTGGAGGAAATGGGGAAAAAGGCCGAGTCCCTCGAGGAGTTCAAGAAAATCTACGAGATCGACAGTCAGTACCGTGATGTGGCCGATCGCGTCGAATCTGCCTACCAGCAGACCTCCTGAAAAGGCGAAGGCCGGGCGGCATTCCCCGCCCGGCCCCCGTTCCGCGGAACCCATAAGCCGGATTCTGGACCCCGCCGGATTTCTCCGACGGCTTGGCAGCCATTTCTCTAGCCCGCCTTGCGACGGACTCCACCGACCGCCGAAGCGGCCTGCGGTGCGGCTCCAACCCGGGGATGTTCCGCTTGCGCGGAACGGGCGGATCACCCGTCTCCCCTGCTCGGCCTTGCACCCTTCGGGGTTTATCCCTCCGCCGGTTACCCAACGTAGGGGTGGGCTCTTACCCCACCGTTTCACCCTTACCCGGCATGGCGCGTCCCGTTAAGGTCCACACAATGTCGGGCGGTCTATTTTCTGTGACACTGTCCGTCGGTCGTGGGTCACCCCAAAACCGCCCCCGGTTTCCCAGGGCGAAGTATCCTTTGGTGTCCGGACTTTCCTCCCCCGAACCTGTTACCGAATTCAGGAGCGACTGCCCAGGTTCCATAAGAACCGTACAGCCTTAGCTAGCCTCTGACAACTTGTTGTCTCGAGCGACGCCGAAGGCTTCGCCATAGGCATGCCGCCAGAATGCAAAGGCTCTGGGTGGATGGCTCGGGGATCGGAATTCCCGTCACGGAACTGATCCAGCCAGCGTAGGCCGTGGTACTGGTAAACCCGGCCAAATCCCCATAATCAGAGTTGGCGCCACCGTCCCGATATCCCCAAAGAAATGAAGTCACCCCGACCAAAAAGGTCTGTGTGTTTTGTGTGATAAAAAGACCCCCTCCGCTGTCCCCGGGGGCTGGAAGATATTCCAAGGCCAAAGGCGCAACCGCGCCTAGGATACTTTCCGCCGGGTCGCTTGGTTTATCGAAGTCCGTAAAAAGAATATTCGATGAAAGGGTTATGCCGTCACCCTGGGCCTCGATCATATTTTGCCCCGCTCGCTTGATTCCGGAGGATCCATTTTGCCAACCGGTCGAGCCCACCCCGGTAGCTCCGTACCCTACGATGGTTCCAGTCTGAATTTGTAAGGTATTTTCCAAGTAAAGTGTAGCAGCTTGGATAGCGGTCACTTGCGTGCCTAAGCGGACTAACGCGATGTCGTAGCCAGCCGCCAAATCTCCCTCGGTCGAAGCCCAGCCGGGATGGGTCAGCCATTCGGAAGCGGCATAGGAAAGAACTCCGTCACTTGTCGCGAAGCTAAAAGCCAGATCACTGATTCCACCTCCCATGTAATTATTTCCCGCGGTCACGTGGGCTGCCGTTAGCACCCATTCCGGGGAAATAAGAACGCCAGATGCCACATAGGACGAGGATCCGACAGAATAGGTAAACTTTCCCACTGACTCATAGAGGGCGCTGGCGGCGAGGTTTAGGAACTCAGAATCTGCGACATCATCCCGCCTGACTCCCGCCCATCCTGTCGCCAGGGCGCCTTGCTGAAGAAAAACAATAAAAACAAGCGGTCGCAACCACTCCATAGACCACCTTAAGCGGCTCCGGCACTTTTACCAGAGCGGGAGCGAAATCGCCCTTATTCCATCCAGTTGAGCGGATTCCAGGTGAAAAGGAGGATCACTTCGACTACCAGTGCCATCAGAAAGGTGGGTGCCAGCAGGGTCAAAGCCAGACCAACGGCAAAAGGCAATCGGGGATCCTGAATTCTGTGCTTGGCCACCTGTCCGGCCACAGTCACAGCTATCCCGACAGCTAAAACGGATGCGGTCACTACCATGACGGCATCTTGGAATTGCCGAATCCGCGGCGCAAGTCATCCTGTAACCATGATGGGCACCATTTTCTGGGTGATGACTCTCCTCCCGCTGGCGGTGATGGCCCAAAAGCTGCAGCCCTGCCAACCGGACACCCCTTCCCTTAAGCTGGAAGCCTCCCTTCAGGCCACCGGACTGCAAATCGGCGGGGTGAAGGAATTTCCTGCAGGGATTTACCGACCCATTGGGATGGATGACGATGGAACCTACTACCTTTATGAAAAACCTTTAACGGCCGAGCTCATGGCGGATACGGTCAAGGTCGCAGGGGGCCTTTTTCTCCCGTCCGATCCGGACGACGATGCCCGGGGTTGGTACTCAATGCCGGATGGGGCCAAGAATGCCGTGATCGCCCCGGAGCAAGGCGTGGACAGCGCGTGGGAGGGGGAC
The DNA here is from genome assembly GCA_041165425.1 of Verrucomicrobiota bacterium. Taxonomy (GTDB): domain Bacteria; phylum Verrucomicrobiota; class Verrucomicrobiia; order Methylacidiphilales; family Verrucolacustridaceae; genus Verrucolacustris. The sequence continues at coordinate 10,959 of JBEANM010000005.1, read as the reverse complement.
CCTACCCTGCCGGCTTCCAACCCTTACCAGGCGGCTAATCTTTCTAAAATGCGGAAAAAAGTGGGGCTGAGTGATAAACCAAAGCTTAGCCCCGTCCCTAAAAAACCTTAAGGCTGGTCAGTCGACGGGATTTCCTTTTTTGTCGATGGTTCGGCTCTTTCCGTCTAACCGCACCGTGGCCTTGCCGTTGCGAAAGTCCGAGGCCTCCTCAAAATTCGGCTGGATCACCATCGCTCCCTTGTTGTCAATGTAGCCGAATTTGCCCGCAATTCGGTCCTCCACTTGGACCCGCGCCAAACCATCGGAAAAAGTTCCCGCCCACGCATATTTCTTCTCAAAGGGCTGGGAGCCGTCTGGCTTAATATAGACCCAGGTTTCCTTTTCTCCCGGAGCACCGGATTTTTGCACGGGAGCCAGACCTGAAGAAAAGCCGCCGACCTGGTCAAACTCGGGCTCCACCACCAGCTTCCCCTTCTTGTCCACAAAGCCCCATTTGGCCCCGTCTTTAACCCCGCCCAAGCCTTCCTGAAATGGCCTCGCCCAGTCGTACTCCGCTTCGATGGCCCATCGTCCCTGCCGGTCGATGTAGCCAAATTTGCCGGTTAATCGGTCGCCCTCGCTGGCCGGGGCCATGCCCTCGGTGAAATCTCCCGCCCATGAAAACCGGGCCGGGATTTTCCAGGTTCCATCCTTTCCCAGGTAACCCCAGGAACTCCCCTCCCGTGCCGCGGCCAATTCCTCTGAAAAGGCTCTCACTTCCCCGTACTTGGGCTCCAGCAGCCAACTTCCGTCCGCCGCGCGTAAACCCCACTTGCCATTCTCCCCCTTCATAGGAGCCGCTCCGCCGGAAAATAGATGTGCCTCGGGATTGTCCTCAGCGCGGAGAAACGGGCCCATCACGCTGATAAGAGTCATCCACAAAAGAAGCAAACGCATCATTTCCGCATAGAATCTAGAGGCAAAGGGTCAAGGCGAAGCTGGCGCTTTTCCCCAAAACTTAGATGATAAGGCACGATGAATTTAACCCGGATATTGCTGATCACGCTGACCTTGGGGCTGTGGGCATCAACCTGCCCGGCTCAGAACAGTTATTACGGTTCGGCCACCTACACCCCGCAACAGCTCCATGAACTGTTGGTGGGGCAAAACCGGGATGTGGTTTTGCAAACCTTTGGTCGGATGCCAAACATCACGCGTGGCCACGACTGGTTTTACGAGAACGTGGCTGTTTATGTTCCGGAGCGCGACCAGTACTACACCCTCGCGGTCGTCTGCTTCTCTCAGGCCGATGGCCGGGTGTGGCAGGTGGTCTGTTACCCTCATTGAATCCTGCCTGGGTTCCCGTACTTTCTTAGTATGTTACCTGCTGTTTTTCGCGCGCTTAGCTCAGGGGTAGAGCGGCTGCTTTACACGCAGTTGGTCGGAGGTTCAAATCCTTCAGCGCGCACTCTTTTAGCTTTGCTGGTTTTGGCTTTTCTCGCCCCATCGGTTCGCGCGGAAGGCTCCCTTCCCTCCTCCGTCCCTGGTCCAGTTTATATTCTGCCTATCCAGAAAGAGATTCAGAAGGGCCTCGTCTATATCGTCCGCCGAGGGGTCAAAACCGCCATGGAAAACAACGCCTCGGCCCTTGTGCTCGACATGGACACCCCAGGTGGCGAGGGGGAGGCCATGAAGGAGATTATGGGTATTATCGCCAAGTTTCAGCCGGCCGACCGCACCTTCACGTACGTGAATAAGGAGGCCTTCTCCGCTGGGGCTTTCATCTCCGCCGCCACCCGCCACATATGGATGGCTCCGGGCGCCATTATCGGGGCCGCCTCACCGGTCACCCTGGGGCAAGAGGGACCCAAAGAACTTCCGGCTAAGTTTGTCTCGGGCTATGCCGCGGTTATCCGGGCCGCGGCGGAGCAAAACGGTCACAATCCCGCGGTCTTCGACGCCATGGTCAACAAACAAACCGGGCTGAAGATCGAAGGTCGGGAAATTGTCGCCAAAGGAGACATTCTCACTCTGACGACCAAGGAAGCCACCCAACGGGTCGGCCGTTCCAACCAACCTCTCTTGGCGGACGGGGTGGCGGACAGTCTGGAGACTCTCATTGAAAAGCATGTGCAGCCCGGCGCCAAAATTATCCGCGTGGAGCCGACGGGTTTTGAGGAGGTCGGCCGCTTTATCGTCTCCCTTTCTCCTCTCCTCATGGCAGCAGCTTTTCTGCTTGGGTACATTGAGTTCAAGACGCCTGGTTTCGGGATTTTCGGGCTCCTGGCCGCCGTTTGTGGCCTGATCTTCTTTTTCGGACACTACATTGCTGGCTTGTCCGGCTATGAAAACCTTCTCCTGATCGGCTTGGGTGTGGCCCTCATCGCTACGGAACTTTTCCTTCTCCCCGGGACTTTTCTGCCGGGGGTTGCCGGTCTGGCTCTCCTGCTCTTCGGGATCCTGAACACGATGGTGGATCGTTATCCCACCGATCCCGTGATGCCCACTCTGCCGCAGCTCCATCTGCCAGCCTTGAACTTCACCCTCGGGCTTTTTGGCGGCCTCATTTCCATCCTCTTGATCGCCCGCTTTCTTCCCCGCTCTCCCTTTTTTCGTCCCTTTGCACTCACTTCCACCTCCCCGAGGTTTCAACCGATCGCCGAAGACCCTGCCCCGCGCGGTGCGCGGGGGGAGGCTTTGACCGACCTGCGCCCCAGCGGGCGCGCCCACTTGAATCACGGGGTTTATGACGTCCTGGCGGATGGGGACTTCATCCCGGCGGGCACCCCCATCCAGTCCGTGGGCCGCGAAGGCACCACCACGTTGGTTCAGCGGATTGAATCATGACCCTTCTCCTGACGCTGCTGCTTGCCGGTATTGCCCTGCTACTCGCGGAAATTTTTCTTCCTGGGATGGTCGCCGGCGTCCTGGGGGTCGTCTGCCTTCTAGGGGCTGCCGTGGTTGGTTTCGCGGAATTCGGCCCCAAAACCGGAACCCTGATTCTTTTGGGAGAATTGTTGGCTGGCACGATTCTGACGATCCTTTGGATGCGGTATTTCCCCAAGACGCCCTTGGGGAAAAAGTACATTCTTGATGCGTCCACCTCCGCCCATGCTCCGGCCGGCACGGAAAAATGGGTGGGGCGCCAAGGGGTGGCCCTCACGGATCTCCGTCCTGCAGGGAGTGCCCGGATCGAGGGAGAAAAAGTGGATGTCACCACGAATGGGGAGCATCTGGAGGCCGGATCAAAAATTCAGGTGGTTCGTGTGGATGGCTCTGCCGTTTTTGTTCGCCCGGCCTAAGCCTGTTCTCCAGTATTTTTCATTATGCCACTAATTCTCCTCATCGCCTCCGGGGTGGTTGCCCTGGTTTTTGGAATCATCCTCCTGAACTTCTTTGGCCTCTGGCTCAGGGCTCTCACTTCCGGGGCGCCCGTCGGTATCCCCACCCTGATTGCCATGCGTCTGCGGGGCATCCCGAATTCCCTCATCGTCAACGCCCGCATTACCGCCGTCCGCGCCGGGATTGAGGTATCCACGGCCCAACTGGAAACGCACTTTCTCGCGGGGGGTAACGTGGACCAGGTGATCCGCGCCCTCATCGCCGCGGACAAGGCCGGCATCAAACTCGACTTCAACCGTTGCTGCGCCATCGACCTCGCCACCTCCGGCTCCGGCAAGACCGTCTTTGACGCCGTCCGCACCAGCGTGAATCCTCGCGTCATCGACTGCCCGGGGACCGCCTCCGGCAAGAGCACCATCGACGGCGTCGCCAAGGACGGTATCACCGTCCGCGCGCGCGCCCGCGTCACCGTACGCTCCAACCTCGACCGTTTCGTTGGCGGCGCCACCGAGGAAACCATCATCGCCCGCGTCGGCGAAGGCATCGTCCGCGCCATTGGCTCCAAGGAAACCTACAAGGGCGTTCTCGAAAACCCGCAGGACATCTCCAAGGACGTGCTGAATCGCGGCCTGGATGCCGGCACGGCCTACGAAATCCTTTCGATCGATATCGCGGACGTGGATGTCGGGGAAAACGTGGGTGCCAAATTGCAGGCCGAACAGGCGGACGCCGATAAACAGGTGGCCCAAGCAAAGGCGGAAATGCGCCGCGCCGCCGCAGTGGCCGCAGAGCAGGAAATGCGGGCCAAAGTCGTGGAAGCTGAGGCGCAGGTTCCCCTCGCCATGGCGGAAGCCTTCCGCAAAGGCAATCTGGGGATTCTCGATTACCAAAAAATTCGCAACGTCTCCGCGGATACGGAGATGCGCTCCGCCATCGCCAAGGATTCGGGGAAAACCGGCTCGAAGTAGTCCTCCGCCATGGAGTGGCTCGTCCCCGTTCTCTTTGTCCTCGCCAGCCTCGCGCAGTGGTGGATGCAGCGGAATCGCCAAAGCCAAGAGGAGGAACTTCCTGATGCCATGCCGCCCAAGGAGCGCTCCAACCGCTCCGGGCCGACCCGTCCTGAGCCGGAGCCCCGTGAGGAGTTTGGGGACTTCGGAGAACTGCTGGAAGCCTTGGGACGGAGGCGCCACGAATCCCCTCCCCAAAAAGTTCAGCCCGTAGAGCCTCCCGTGATCTTGGCTCCGGAGCGGCCACTCGCTCCGACCCCGGAGCCCGTGGTTGTTTTGGAGTCTGCCGAGCCCATTTCTGCGCCGGTGGCTTTTCCGGAGCCGAAACCCTTTCGTCATCGTGAACCTGAGACCGTTTTCGCGTTGCCGGAAACACCTCGAGCCACTTTCCGGCCATTCCCCCAAGCCGCCACCACCTCCGCCGGCCTTCACCGTTGGGGCCAAAAACTCCGATCTCCTGCCTCGGTTCGGGAGGCTGTTATTCTTTCTGAAATTCTCGCCCCGCCGGTCGCTTTACGCTGAAATCCGGGGATGCCGAAAAAGCCAAGCTCCTCCTCTTTGCCTGTCGCCCTCATCCAGATGGCGATGTCGCCAGACCCTAAAAAAAACCTCCCGGCCGCAGTCGACCGCATTACAGCCGCCGCCAAACAGGGTGCCAAGCTGGTTTGTCTGCCGGAACTTTTTCGCTCTCTTTATTTTTGCCAGAAGGAGGACTACAACTGTTTCCAGTTGGCCGAATCTATCCCCGGCCCCACCACAGACCTCCTGGCTAAAACCGCCCGTAAGCTCAAGATCACTCTCGTCTCCAGCCATTTTGAGGAAAGGTTCGGCGGTCTTTACCACAACACGGCGGTGGTCTTCGGTCCGGATGGATCAATCCTCGGAACCTACCGCAAGATGCACATCCCGGATGACCCTGGATTTAGCGAAAAATTTTATTTTGCCCCAGGGGACACCGGATTTCTCCCCATCCAGACCCCGGTGGGCAAACTGGGTGTCCTGGTCTGCTGGGATCAGTGGTATCCCGAGGCTGCCCGTCTCATGGCTTTGCGCGGGGCCCAGATCCTGATTTACCCCACCGCAATCGGACTGGCCCGGACCGAACCGAGGGAACTCCATCAGGTGCAGTGCTCCGCCTGGCAGACCATGCAGCGCAGCCACGCGATCGCCAACGGCCTTTTCGTCCTCTCCATCAACCGGACCGGGCGGGAGGATAATCTCGATTTCTGGGGCACATCCTTTGCCTGTGATCCGATCGGCAAAGTTCTCGCCCAGGCCTCCACTCACCGTACGGAGACCATCCGCGCCCACCTGGATCTCAATGAAATCCGCATCACCCGCCAACACTGGCCCTTTTTGCGGGATCGCCGGGTGGATGCCTACCAGGGCTTGGATCAGCGGTTTCTGACCCCTTGAGCCTGCCCAGCTCTACTCTCGACTGGTCTCAGTACCGTTTTCCCGCCGAGTGGGAAAAACACGAGGCCACGTGGCTGGCCTGGCCCCATAACGAAGGCACCTGGCCGGGTCTTATGGAGCCAGTCCGGGAAACCTATCTCGAAATCATTCGCGCACTTATTCCGGGAGAGCGGGTTTATCTCTGTGTGAATGACTGCGCTGCCGCCGACGAAGTGGGGGAGCGCCTAAGGAAAGCCAAAATCCAGTCCCCTAATCTAAAGCTCGTCACCATTCCCACGGATGACGCCTGGTTGCGGGACAGCGGTCCCATTTTTATGCTACGCCGGAAACCGGGAAGCCCTGCTCGTGTGGCGCATGATTTTGGTTTCAACGGCTGGGGGCAAAAATATCAGCCTTGGGATTCCGACGACCGGGTTCCCTTGGCCGCCTGCCCCATGACCGACACCCCGTTTGAGACCCACGACTACATCCTGGAGGGTGGTTCCATTGACACGGACGGCCAGGACACACTCCTGACCACCGAGCACTGTCTGCTGAATAAAAATCGAAACCCTTCCCTGTCGCGTGCCGAGATCGAATCCAAACTCAAACACTGGCTCGGCATGAAGCAGATCATCTGGCTGGGGGACGGTCTGGAGGGTGATGATACTGACGGCCATGTGGATGACTTAAGCCGCTTTGTGGCTCCCGGGGTGGTGGTGACGGCGATCGAAAAAGACCCCCAGGACACAAACTTCGCTCCCTTGAAGGACAATTGGGAACGCTTGCAGAAAGCCAAAGACTCCCGCGGACAACCCCTGCGGGTGTTGGAACTCCCTATGCCACCCCGTAGTGACGGTCCCCATCACCGCAATCCGGCTAGCCACGCCAACTTTTACATCGCGAATTCCGCGGTACTCGTGCCGGTCTTTAATTCGCCCACCGATCGACCGACTCTCGAGCTGCTTCGTCCCTTCTTCCCGGATCGAAAAGTGGTCGGAATTGACTGCTCCGCCCTCGTCGGGGGCCTCGGCGCGATTCACTGCATCACCCAGCAGATGCCGGCCATCCCTGCCTAAAAGTAATCGTAAACGTAAACGGACAGGTTGAGTCTCTCCGCCTCAATCTCTAGGGTTTAAGACTATGAAACCTCTCCGCATCGGCCTCCCCTCGGGGAGCCTTCAGGAGGCGACACTGGAGCTCTTCCGGCGTGCCGGGTTCAGTATTGGCGCAAACTCCCGCACCTATCGCCCCTCGATCGATGATCCCTCGTTTGAAGTTCGGCTCATCCGCGCCCAGGAGATTGCCGCCTACGTTCAAGACGGTTTTCTTGACCTAGGTCTCACCGGGACCGACTGGATTCAGGAGACCCGCGCCAAGGTTCATGTCGTTTCCACGCTTCGCTTTAGCAAAGCCACCGCGAAACCCGCCCGCTGGGTGGTAGCTGTCCCGGTAAAATCCTCCATCCGTAAACCCTCTCAGCTCCGTGGTAAGCGCATCGCCACAGAGGCTGTCGGTCTCGTCCGGCAGTACCTGGCGAAAAACCGAATCAAGGCGAAGGTGGAATTTTCGTGGGGCGCCACGGAGGTCAAGGTTCCGGAGTTGGCGGATGCCATCGTCGACATTACCGAGACGGGTTCCTCTTTGGCCGCGAACGGTCTCCGCATCCTCGATACCATCTTGGAGTCCTATCCGCAGCTCATCGCAAACCGCAAGGTATGGGCTCGCCCGGCCGACCGTGTCCGGATTGAAAACCTCAATCTACTCCTGGAGGGAGCTCTTCGGGCGCGGGATCTGGTGGGGTTAAAAATGAATGTGCCCCGCTCGCGGGTCTCTCTTGTCTCCTCGGTTCTTTCCTCTTTACGGGATCCGACTGTCTCTCCCCTGGCCCGGGATGGATGGGTCGCGGTGGAAACAGTCATGGAGGAAAAAACCGTTCGCTCCCTGATCCCGCGACTGAAGCAGCTTGGCGCCGAGGGCATTATCGAATATCCGCTGAATAAGGTTGTCACGTAAGGTCCGGATGGCACGATGCCCGAATGGGTTCCATCAAGAAAAAGCGGAAGGCCAAGATCGCCAAGCACAAGCGCCGCAAGCGCAGTCGGGCCAACCGCCACAAGAAACGTCTCCGGTATAAGACGTGAGGTCTGGGCGCTCGGCGCCCTCCTTGGTCTTTTTCCGATCTGGCTAACCGCTGTCGAACCGGTCCGCGAGGGTCGTGTCGAATCCGCGCTCTCCTTTGCCGAGGGGCGACGTGCGGACTTGCTTGGCGAAAGCTCACTGGCTCTGGATGCCTATTCCCGGGCCCTGGAGTCCGACCCTTCCTCTCGCCAGGCGGCGTTAGCCAAGGCCGCTTCCCTGCTGGATCTGGGGCGGTCCGCGGAAGCCCTTGAGGTTTTGGTAGCCCTACCCTCCTCGCCGGAAGATGAGCCTGAACGGTGCACCCTGCTCTGCCTTGCCTATATCGGTGATAAAAAAGGAGAGGCGGCAGTTCTGGCTCAACGGGACGCCCTGGCTGCCCTCGCGGGATGGCAGGTGGATGATCCCGCGCGCTTGGCCCGCGTGTCCGAGGGGCTCCTTCGCTCCAGCCTAAGTTTGTCCCGAAAATCTCGGCGTGAAATTTCTGCCTCCGTGCTGCCTGCCTTCATTCGTGCGGCGGATCTTGATCCCGCCCTGACTGGGGTGGCGCTGCGCGCCGCCGAAATCGCCCTATCCGCGGACGAACTCCCCACCTCCATCCGTTTCCTGCGGGAATTCGCAGAGGCGCGACCGGAGGAGATTCCGCTTCGCGAGCAGCTGGCGGCGCTGCTCCTTCTCAACGGAACCCCGGAAGAGGCGGACACCATTCTCTACGAGGTGGAAAAAGAGAAGCCCGGCCGCGCCAATCTCTATCCCGTGCTGGCCAACCTTTACGAGGAGCTGAATCTTCCCGGTCGTTCGGAGATTTATCGTGTCTTGGCCCTCTATCGGAACCGCCCTCCCCCTCTCAATGAAATCCTGCGTCTGGCCCTCTTGCAGTTGCGCGAGGGGCAACCCCGGCGCGCTTACGCCACGATCGAGTTTGGCGCCGGATTTTACCCGGACTCTCTCCAACTTCTTTTGGTCCAAGGGATGGCGCAAAAGGCGCAAAACCGGATGGCCGAGGCCGCCGCCACTTTTGCCAAGGTGGAGCGGTTGGCCCAAAGGAAACCGGAGCTGCTGGATGCCGGGTTTTACTTTGAATTTGGTGCCGCCTTGGAACAGGCCGGGCAACCCCTTCGTTCGGAAGCTGCCCTTCGACGGGCGATTTCTCTGAATCCGGACCACCACCAAGCTCTGAATTACCTTGGTTACATGTGGGCGGAGCGCGGGCGCAATCTCCGAGAGGCGAAAACCCTGATTGATCGCGCTCTCGACCTCAATCCTGGAAATCCTGCCTATCTCGACAGTCAAGCGTGGGCGCTTTTCAAGATGGGCGACCCCACTTCGGCCGAAACGCTGATGCGAGAGGCCATCCGCCAGGTGCCCGATGACCCCATCCTTCTGGAACACTACGCCGACATCCTGGCTTCTCTGGGCCGAAGACCGGAGGCGATCGAAAACTACCGGAAGGCGATTCTGACCGGAGGTCCGGTCGTGGTTTTGCGCGACAAGATCCGTGCAAACGCACAGAAACTCGGTAAAAAATAACCGCTCTCATGCTGGACTCCTTCCTCACCCAACTGGCTTCCTGGGTTTGGGGGCCTTGGCTCGTCGCCCTGCTGTTCGGAACCCATCTCTTTCTCACCTGGCGCACCGGTCTGATTCAGCGTCACCTTCCCTTGGCGATTCGCCTTTCGGTCGCCAAGGATCCGGGTGCACCTGGTGATATCAGTCAATTTGGCGCCCTCATGACCGCCCTGGCGGCCACGATCGGCACCGGAAATATCTACGGGGTGGCTGGAGCCGTGCTGATCGGCGGGCCGGGTGCTGTCTTTTGGATGTGGTTGACCGGGGTCTTTGGGATCGCCACCAAATATTCCGAGGCCCTCCTCGCCGTGAAGTATCGCATCCAAAACAACCGCGGGGAGATGTCCGGAGGTCCGATGTTTGTTTTAGAACGCGGCCTGAAAGCCCGCTGGGCGGGAATTCTCTTTGCCGCCTTCACCGCCCTCGCCGCCTTCGGTATCGGTAATATGGCCCAGTCGAACGCGATCGTGGAAATGGTGGTGGTGAAAAAAGCGGTGCTGGGGCTCACCCAGGCGGATGCCTCAATCCGGCTTTGGTTGGGGATTGCCATGGCGGCTTTGACGGCGGCGGTCATCTTGGGAGGAATTCGATCCATCGCCCGTTTTTGTGGTTTTCTCGTTCCGTTCATGGCAGGTTTCTATGTTCTGGGTTGCCTGGTGATCCTCCTGTCCACCTGGGACCGCTTGCCGGGCACGATTTCCTTAATCGTTACCTCCGCCTTCACTGGGCATGCCGCGATCGGAGGCTTCATTGGAGCCGGCATCGCCGAGGCGATGCGCTACGGGATCGCCCGCGGGTTGTTCTCCAACGAGTCCGGCTTGGGGAGCGCCCCCATCGCCGCGGCCGCCGCCCGTACGAGCGATCCTGTCCGTCAGGCTCTGGTCTCAGGTACTGGCACCTTCTGGGACACAGTGGTGGTCTGCGCTTTGACTGGCCTGGTCATCGTCAGTTCCGGGGATTGGACAGGGGGCGACCTAAATAAAGCCAAGCTCTGCGATCTTGCCTTCAACCATATCGGGGCCTTCGGGGACATCATCCTGATAGGGGGTCTTCTGACCTTTGTCTTTTCCACAATTTTGGGCTGGGGTTATTACGGAGAAAAGGCTGTCGAATATCTGTTCGGAATCCGCTCCGTCTTCCCTTATCGGCTCCTCTGGATTGTGGCCGTTTTCATCGGCGCCATCTGGAAAAGCGACGCGGTCTGGAACTTCTGTGACATCATGAACGGCCTCATGGCCCTTCCTAATCTCGCTGCCCTCCTTCTCCTGAGCGGCGTCATTGCCACCGAAACCCGCCGATATTTCTCTAAGTCTTCCTAAACGTAAGCGTTCACGTCAGCGATTAGTTTTCAGCTGAATTTTCAGGCCTGGAGTTTTGTCGGATCCCCTCCCCAAGCCGCCACTTTTGCTTTGGCGGCCATCTCCTCCGCCTCTTTGATCCTGCCAGCGCGTCCTAGGGCCAGCGAAAGGCTGCTATAAGCCAACTGATCTTTGGGTTTAAGTTGAATCAGTTTTTGTAAGGCAGGAAT
>JBEANM010000004.1:0-23034 GCA_041165425.1 Verrucomicrobiota bacterium | reverse complement strand
TAGCCTTTCTCCTAAACGGCCCGATTCTCGGGGGGCTTTATTACTTTTGCCGTCAATCGCTCCACGGATCAGCCTTAGGGGTAGGGGATATCACCAGCACTGTCCGGGAGCGGTTTTTGCCGTGCTTCTTGGCCACCACTGTTTCCAACTTGCTTGCGTTTGGACCGTTTCTGTTGGGGGTGATTCCCGCTGTGGCCCTGGCAGCGGGTGCTGAGGGTATGGACTGGACCAAGCTGGCGGAGCGCCCTGGTCTCGCTACGGCTATGGCTCTGCCGCTTCTGGGTGGATTTTTGGCCATGCTGTATCTTCTTATCCTCTGGTCTATGGCGGTGCCCCTGGCGGCCTGTAGTTCGATGGATTTCTGGGAGGCGCTGAAGACCAGTTGGCACGGGGTGCGGGCTAATCTGCTGAGCTACTTTGGGCTTCTCCTGCTTTTGGGGCTCCTGAATCTTCTTGGGATCATGTGTCTGGTGGTCGGTCTTTTTGTCACCATCCCAGTAACCCTCTTGGCCACGATGGCTGCGTATGACCACATCTTCCGTCCCGGAACCCCCGATCCTCGCTGACACGGAAAAGGCCCGGAACTGTCTCGGCCTGAATGCCACGGTGCTCCCCGGTCTGGGCACCTTCCGGCACGGTGCGAGGCGGCGGGGTTCACTGGAGATGGCGGTCGCCATCGGCGGGACCCTTTGGTTTTGTAAAACTCTCTTTCTCGTGGCCGGCGAGATGGCCGAAGGCGCGAGATTCATATCCGCCTTGGCGGTGTATGCGGGAACCCTCGTTTTCAGCGCGGTGGTGGTTATGGGCAGCTGGATTTCGGGGGTGAGGTATGGACGGGCGGCGGTGAAAGGGAAGCAGGGGTAGATTAGGATTAAGATGAAGTTGTGGCGGCGTGATCCTTCCTCTTCATCTTTTCACTTAATCTAACCACGGGTTTTTCGAACCGTTCCACGCGCAAGGTAAAGCCGTTGCCGTTGGCGAAGGGTTCCACCCTTCCAGAGACAACGACAACGGGGTGCTGGACGGTGACGGCACCCCAACGGCGGTAGGCATCCGCAAAGAGCTCCGTCTCCACCATCCCGGTCCGGTCGGCGAGGGTTAGGAATTTCATCAAACGACCATCAGACTGCCGGTGGGAACGCTCGGCCACGATCAGCCCGCAGGTCTGCACCCATCGGCCTGGACGGTTTTTCAGCTCCGCGAGGGGAATATAGCGGCTCCAATCGATCTCCGGATATAGGTCGAGCGGATGGCCGGAGGCGGTAAAGCCGAGGAGTTCCATCTCGTCCTTCAGTTTTTGGGTCCGGCTCGGCTCCTCGAGCTGCCCTGGCAACTCCTTGGCGGGGGATCCGAACATCGGCAACTCTCCGTCCGATTTTCCATGAGAAACTCCGTGGCGGCGCCAGCCCCAAAACAGCCGCGTTCTGGAGGGCTGAAATATGTCCAACGCTCCGGCACGGAGCAAGGAACCCATGGCCTCGGCATCGGGCCTGACCCTCTCCAAGAAATCTATGAGGGATGAGAAAGACCGGAGTTCCCGCTCACGCACGATCCGTCGCGGCAGGGCGTCGCCCACATCCCGAATCACGGCCAGAGGAACCCGGATCCCGGCCGATTCGGGAACAAAAGCATGGGAGTCCGACCGCGAGACATCCGGAGAAAGGATCTCTATGTCCAGTCGCCGACACTCCAAAGTGTAGGCCAACCGGGAGTAGAAGCCTTTTCCGTGGGTGAGGACGGCGGCAAGGAACTCCTTCGGGTGGTGCCGCTTCAGGACGGCGGCCTGATAAGCCTCCACCCCGTAGGCGGTGGAGTGGGCCCGGCAAAAAGCATAGCCCTGAAAACCGAGAAGCAGGTTCCAGACTTTCTCGATTTCTTCCGGCGTCCGACCCTTTTCCCGGGCGGAACGGGTGAACTCGCTCCCCAAGCGACCCACGGTGGAGAGATCTTGTTTGATCAGGGCGCGGCGCAGGACGTCGGCCCGGCCGGCATCCAGTCCCGCGAATGCCTCGCAGATTTGCAGCACGTGCTCCTCATAGGCGATCAGGCCGAAGGTGGAGCGGAGGACCGGTTCCAAAGAAGGGTGGAGACAAGGAACCGGGGCGAGGCCTTGGTAGCGACGGGCGAACTCCTCTTTTTTCAGCTCGTTGGCGGCGCCGGGGCGAATGACGGAGACGACGGCGATCAGGCAGTCGATATCCCGGGTTCGGCACATCCGGTTGAGCGTGGTCATGGCGGGACTTTCCACATGGTGAACGCCGCGGGCGCCGCCGGAGCCGATCATCTTCCAGACCTCAGGATCCTGCCACGGAGCCAACCGCTCGAGATCCAGCGCGGAAAAGGAAAGGGGCGGGGTGGCGAGGGGGCTCGGTGGCAGAGGCTCCGCGTTGTTGCCGAAGCGGGCGTCGATCCCCCGGGTGCGGAGGGAAGCGCAGGCATCGCGCAGAACTGAGAGACCGGCTTGGCCTAAGATATCCATTTTCACAAGTCCGAGGCTTTCCACGGCGTGCATATCGAGATGGGTCGCTGGCCAGCCCGAGGCGGAGGGGAAGACGGGGGTGAGGTCGAGAATGGGCGGGCCGGAGAGGACGACTCCGCAGGGGTGCATTTTGGGGTGTCGCGGAAATCCATCCAACCGGCCGGCCAGTTCCAGCGCAAAAGCGTAAGGATTTTCCCCGATGGGGAGATCGGCGCTTTCCCGGCTTTGGGCCAGGGCATCGGGGAGATCCCGGGCGCGAACCCGGGGAACATGTTCTGTGAAGCGGCGGATCTGGAACTCCGAGACGCCGAGGGTTTTGGCGATCTCCGCCAGGGCCGAACGGGCTTGGTAGGTAGAAAAGCCGCCGACCACAGCGCAGTGGTCGGGCCCATGGCGGTGGAAGAGAAGCTCAATCACCTCATCCCGGCGGTCGTGGGGAAAGTCGATGTCGATATCCGGGAGTTTGTGCATGGCCATCCGGTCGCGGTTGAGGAAGCGGCGAAAATAGAGGTCAAACCGGACGGGGCAGACGCCGGAAATGCCAAGGCAATAGCAGACGAGGGAGTCGGCGGCGGAGCCGCGGGTGATCCAGTCGATTCCCTTCCGGCGACAATCCTGCAGGAGGTCCCAGACGAGGAGAAAGTAGTCGGCGTAGCCGACCTCGCGGATGATCCGGAGTTCTTCGGAAATCTGGCGGAGAACCTGGCGGTGGAGGGAGGGTTTCGGGCCGTAGCGGCGACGGGCGCCGTCGACCACCAGGCGGTGGAGAAAATCGGCCGAGGGGGAGCCGTCGGGCGGAGCGAAACGGGGGAAGCGCAGTCCGCCGAGATCAAAAGAGAAGGAGCACTGTTCGGCAAGGCGGAGTGTTTCACGGAGCGGTCCGGGATCGCCTCCGCAGCGGCGCAGGGCCTCGGCGGGGGAGAGGAAAGAGAAGTCACCTCGGCGTTTGCGGGTATCCTCCTGTCCGGCACGGGTGAGCGTGCGGATGGACTGGACAATCTCATAAGCGGTTCGATCCCGTGGCTGGAGATAACGGATCTCCGGGAGAAAAAGGGGAGTGGGGGAAAAGGGGTTGCGTCCCCAAGGTGGGCGACCAGGGGAGGGAACCGCGATTAGACCGGCGGCGTGGTCACGCAGAAAGGAGCGGGCCGGGCTGGCTTGGGAAAGAATCCGGCATAGGTTAGCGTAGCCGGTCCGGTCTTTGACGTAGAGCAGGACGGGGCGGGGGAGCGGGGCGGCACGCTCGGGGGCAGGGGTAATTTCAGCCCCGAGAACGGGGTGGAGGCCGGCTTCTCGGGCGGCGAGGAAGAACTCGACGGAGGCGTGAAGGTTGGGATCGGCCAGACCGACGGCAGGCAGGCCTAGCTCGACTGCCCGGGCGATGATGGTCCGGACCGGAAGAAGAGAGTCGTGAAAGTTGTAATGGGAGCGGACGTTGAGAGGAACATAGGGCAGCATAGTTTATTATACATATGTATAATAAGCCCAATCAGGGAACCACAAGCACGATTTAGGTTGGGTGAAGTCGTGGATTTAGGGAGAGTCAGCCGATGGGAACGGAGTTTTGGAAGCATGCTGCCGCGGTGGTGGTGGGTGGAGGGGTGGGGGCCTTTCTTCGCTTTGCGGTCGGGGCTTGGGTGGTGCATCACCATCCAGGAGCCAAGTTTCCTTGGGCCACCCTGGCGGTGAACTGGGTGGGGTGCCTTTTGATCGGCCTGATTTACGGTTGGGTGGAGGATCGGGCGATGCTGGGGGTTTCGCTGCGCTACTTTTTGATCACGGGGCTCTTGGGGGGATTCACCACTTTCTCGGCATTCGGGATGGAGACCCTGTACATGTTTAAACGCGGGGAAAGTCTGATGGCTTGGAGCTATGTGATGGCCAGCGTGGCCGGAGGGATCATTCTGGCTTGGCTGGGGGAAAAGATCCTTCGGTAAAGGACGAGGCAGGGGTGCAGGCGCTTGCTCTATGAATATTATACCCGATGGGAGCGTTGCTTGTAGTCGTTGATTAAAAGATTGGTCGAGGAGTCGTGGGAGGCAACAGGGCCGGGCTTTTCCAGTTCCGGCTCGATCTTTTTGGCCAGCTGCTTGCCGAGCTCCACGCCCATCTGGTCGTAAGAGTTGATGTCCCAGATCGCGCCCTGGACAAAGATCTTGTGTTCGTAAAGGGCGATGAGAGCTCCGACCGTTTTTGGATCGAACTTTTGGACCAAGATGGAGTTGGTGGGGCGGTTGCCGGGAAAGATCTTGTGAGGAAGTAGTTTTTGCAAGGCTTCACCCCGGAGTCCCTCTTTTTCCAGCTCGGCCTGTGCTTCGGCCTCCGTCTTGCCCTTCATCAAGGCTTCGGTTTGGGCGAAGAAATTCGCCAGGAGGATGTCGTGGTGTTTGCCTGCGGGATTAAATGTTTCCACGGAAGCTAGAAAATCGCAGGGGATCAGCTTCGTGCCCTGATGGATGAGCTGGTAAAACGCATGTTGTCCATTGGTGCCGGGCTCACCCCAGATGATCGGGCCGGTATCCCACCTGACCGGCACTCCATTGCGATCCACCCGTTTCCCATTGCTTTCCATGTCGCCCTGCTGGAAGTAGGCAGGGAACCGGTGGAGGTACTGGTCGTAAGGCAGGATGGCGTGGGTCTGGGCTCCGTGGAAGTTGTTGTACCAGATGCCGAGCAAGGCAAGGGTGACGGGAAGGTTTTGCGCGGCCGGCGTTTTGAGAAAATGCTCGTCCATGGCGTGGGCTCCGGCGAGCAGCTCGGCAAAGCGCTCGTAGCCAATGGAAAGAGCGATACTCAACCCAATGGCCGACCAAAGAGAGTAGCGCCCACCCACCCAGTCCCAGAAAGGGAACATGTTGGCGGGATCGATCCCGAACTTCCGCACCTCCGACTCATTGGTGGAAAGGGCCACGAAGTGCTTGGCGATATGTTTTTCATCCCGCGCCTCCTCCAAGAACCATTTCCGGGCAGAGTGGGCGTTCGTGAGAGTTTCCTGGGTGGTGAAGGTTTTGGAAGCGACCAAAAACAGAGTGGTGGCGGGTTGGCAGGTTCGGAGTGCCTCCAGGAGATGCGTGGAATCGATATTAGAGACAAAGTGGAGTTTGAGATCGCGGCGGGCGTAGGGCTTGAGCGCCTCCGTGACCATCACCGGGCCGAGGTCTGATCCGCCGATCCCGATATTCACGATCTGGGAGATCGGTTGTCCGGTGTAGCCCTTCCACTCCCCAGAGCGTACCTTTTCCGAAAAGGCCTTCATGTGCTGGCGGACTTTTTCCACCTCCGGCATGACATCCTGTCCGTTGACGATGAGGGGTTGATCGGTTGGTCGGCGCAGGGCGATATGTAGGACGGAGCGATTTTCCGTGAAATTAATTTTGTCCCCGCGGAACATGCGGTCGCGGAGCTCCTCGACCTTGGCCTCCTGCAGAAGTTTGCGCAAAAGAGTCAGAGTATCGGCGGTGATCCGGTTCTTGGAGAAGTCGACAAGGAACTCGTTCCAACGAAGGGAGAAGGTTTCGGCCCGTTTTGGATCCTGGGCGAATAGATCCCGCATGAGAGTTGCACGCGTGGCGGCCGCGTGTTTTTCCAGCTCCTTCCAGGCCGGAAGATCGATAGGGGATCTCACCGGCAAAGAATGGGGGATGGATCGGTCGATGAGCAAGCGTGACCGTGAGGGCCCTTTCAGTTAAAGTTTCCCATGGTCCGCGCCGGAATCGTGGGTTTGCCGAATGTGGGGAAGAGCACGCTCTTCAACGCGGTGACGCGTACCCGCAAAGCGCAGGCGGCTAACTATCCCTTCTGCACGATCGAGCCCAATGTAGGGGTGGTCACGGTACCGGATAGCCGGCTGGACTGGCTCACGGCCATGTCCAAGAGCGAGAAGGTGGTGCCTGCCTCGATCGAGCTGGTAGATATCGCCGGCCTGGTGAAGGGGGCGAGCCAGGGGGAAGGGTTGGGCAATCAGTTTCTTTCCCACATCCGGGAAGTGGACGCGATTGTGCAGGTGGTGCGCTGTTTTGAGGATCCGGACATTCACCATGTGGCGGGCTCAGTGGATCCGTTGCGGGACATTGAGACGATTTTGACGGAGTTGGTGTTAGCGGATTTGGGAGCGGTGACCAAGCGGTTGGAGAAGCCGAGCAAGGCGGCGAAGTCTGGTGATGCGGAGGCCAAGGCTGAGCTGGCTCTGTTGGAGAAGTTAAAGAAACACCTGGATGCGGGTGCGCCGGCTTTGACCCTAACGATGACGGATGACGAGGCGAAATTGGCGAAGGGTTTCTTTCTGCTTACCTCCAAGCCGACCTTATTTGCCTGCAATGTGAAGGAAGAGGAGTTGGGCCCACTCACCAAAGGAGAACGTTCCGGCAAGACGGGTGAGCAGGTGGCTAAAGTGGAGGAGTATTGTAAGAAGCGGCTAGCCAGCAAGGCCGTGATCGTCAGCGCGCAGATTGAGTCGGAACTCGTGGATCTGCCGGAAGCGGAGGGTAAAGAGTATTTGGCCGGCTTAGGCGTGAAGGAGTCGGGCGTGGGGGCGTTGATTCGGGCGACCTATGAACTTCTGGGGTTGCGAACCTATTTGACCACTGGGCCGAAGGAGAGCCGAGCTTGGACGATTCACGCAGGGGACCGCGCCCCGCAGGCTGCCGGGGTCATTCATACGGATTTTGAGCGGGGTTTTATTGCGGCGGAGACGGTGGCGTTTGCTGATCTAAAGGCGGCGGGGACGATGGGGAAAGTGCGGGAGGCCGGGAAACTGCGGGTGGAGGGGAAAGAGTATGTGGTCCAGGACGGCGATGTGATGGAATTTCGGTTCAACGTCTGAGGATTGATGGCCCAGGCGAAAATCAACGTCATCCGGCATCCGGTAGTGCAGCACAAGCTGACGCTGATGCGCGAAAAAAGGACGAGCGTCACCGAATTCCGTGCCTTGGCCAGCGAGGTGGCGATGTTGATGGCTTATGAAGTGACCCGGGATTTTCCGCTCACCCGAAAAGTCATCATGACCCCCATGGGCAAGATGAGGGCCCCGGTATTGAAAGGGCAGAAGATGGTGTTGGTGCCCATTCTGCGGGCGGGGATGGGCTTGCTGGATGGAATGCTGCGGATGTTCCCGTCAGCCCGGGTGGCCCACATTGGGATCTATCGCGACCATCGGACACTGGAACCGGTGGAGTACTATTTTAAAGCCTCCAAAACCCTGCGGGACCGGGATTTGATCCTAATGGATCCGATGTTGGCCACCGGGCACTCCGCCATAGCGGCGGCCGACCGATTGAAGGGTGCTAAAGCCCGTTCCATCCGCTTCATGTGCCTTTTAGCGGCCCGGGAGGGGGTGAGGAATTTTCACCGGCAGCATCCTGATATTCCCATCTTCACCGCCGCCGTGGATCCAAAGCTCAACGATCATGGTTACATCGTGCCCGGCTTAGGAGATGCGGGGGATCGAATTTTCGGAACTCTTTAATCAGCGGAGGGCTTTACGTTTAGATCTAGGCGTGTGAAGGCGCGCGCCTAAGCCTGGGATGAGGTCAAGCGCAGTAGAAACGTGCCTCCGACGATCATGAGGAGGCCGAGAATCTTGAGGACAGTGATGGATTCGCCGAAAGCGAGGATGCCGACAATGGCGATCAGCGCTGTGCCCACTCCCGCCCAAATGGCGTAAACGATCCCCACCTCAAGGGTTTTCAGGGAGAAAGACATCAAGGTGAAGCTTCCGAGATAAAAACAGACTACACCGATGGAGGGCACTAGGCGGCTAAACCCATGAGAAAGTTTCAGGCAAATGGTGCCAGAAAGTTCAAGGAGAATGGCCAGAGCCAGCAGAAACCACGGATTCATACTCTGTGATGCTAATACCGGTTGGGGTCTGTCGAAAGGCATTTCACCGGAGAGGTTTTTACAGGTAGATTAACGGTTCCGTGAAATCCTGGTGGACATTGCTTTTGGTGTTGGGACTGGCTGGGTGCAGTCGTGATGGCCAGCTCCATGAAGCTAAGAAGAACACGGTGATGGTGGAGGTCACCTCCCAGGTGTGGGATTACCGCCTACCGTGGAACCCGGGCACGGTATCATCCGGTCGCGGGGCCGGCTTCATCGTGGCTGGCAAAAAGGTGATCACCAACGCCCACGTGGTGAGTGGGGCGCGCAACATTACGGTTCAGCGGGAGGCAGATCCCCGGCGTTATTCCGCCCAAGTGAAGTACGTGGCCCATGACTGCGATCTGGCCATGTTGGAGGTGGCGGACCCGGCCTTTTTCAAGGGCACGACCCACTTGGATTTGGGCGGGATCCCGGAGTTGGAATCGGTGGTCAGCGTGTACGGGTTTCCCATTGGAGGTGACCGCCTTTCTGTCACGCGAGGGGTGGTAAGTCGCATTGATTACAATGCTTACACCCATTCGGGCCGGGAATCCCATCTGGCCATTCAAATCGATGCGGCCATCAACCCGGGAAACAGCGGCGGCCCGGTCATGCAGGAGGACAAGGTGGTCGGAGTCGCCTTTCAGGGGTTTCGTGGGGACGTGGCGCAAAACGTGGGGTACATGATTCCCACTCCCGTCATCCGGAGGTTCCTCAAGGATGTGGAAGACGGAAAGTATGACCATTACGTCGATATTGCCATTCGGTGGATGCCACTGGAGAACCCGGCGATGCGACAGTATTTGAATCGGCCTAATGACGGCCGTGGGGTGGTGGTGACGGATATTTTTTCAGAAGGGTCTTCCGACGGCCATCTGCAAAAGGGGGATGTTCTGTTGTCGATCGACGGGCACGCCATTGAAAGTGATGGATCGGTCCGGCTGGACGGAAAACCGGTGCAGCTTGAAGAGATTGTGGAGAGAAAATTCTCCGGGGAGGAGGTTCGGCTCGAGGTTTGGCGTGAAGGCAGGAAGGAGAGTATCCGGGTGCCGCTCAAGCCGGCAGACATGTTTTCCATGTACGAAAATCTGTATGAACCGGCGCCTCGGTACGTGTTGTATGGGGGCCTGGTTTTTCAACCGCTGACCGCCAATCTGATGGCAGTGCTTTTGGGGGGGGCGGACCTGCGGCTGAAGCAGAAGTACACCATGTTTGCCACGGATCAGATGTACCGAGAAACACCGGAACCGGTCATCCTCTCGGCGGTTTTGCCGGATCCCTCGAATGTCTATCTTCGTGGATTGGCCGGGCAGATCGTGCGCGAAATTAACGGGAAAAAGATCCGAACCTTGGCGGATGTGGAAACGGCGTTGGCATCCAACGGGGAGCGGACGGTGATCCGTTTTGAGGGGGACTCGAGACCGGCGGTGCTCAAGCGAAACGAGGTGGACCTGTCCACCCCCCGGATCATGGCGCAGTATGGAATCAGCGAAGTAAGCCGGACAGCGGTGGGAGACCGCCGGTTGGCAAAAGGCTCAGCCTCGGGGGAGAAAAGCCCATGAGGTGGCTTTGGCTTTTGGGGGTTTTAGCCCTCGCTCCAACGGGCTGGAGCGCAGAGCAGGACGAGCCGCAGGGCTCGGTGGTACGGGTGCGGGCCTCCATCCAGCCCTATGACCAGTTCCGACCTTGGCAGAAGAAAGCGCCTTATGGACTGAACGGAACGGGGGTGGTTCTACCCGGGGGACGAGTCCTGGTGACCGCAGCGTTGGTGGCGAACCGAACGGAGGTCGGATTGGAAAAACCGGGTTCGGCGGAAAAGTGTGCGGCTGAAGTGGAGGCCATCGATTACGAGGCAAATCTAGCCTTGTTGCGTCCGGAACGGCCGGAGTTTTTAAAGGGTTTCCGAGGGCTGGATTTGGGACCTGCTCTGCGGGCGGGGGACATGGCGGAGGTTTGGCAACTGGAACGGAATGGCGAGTTGTTACGCAATCAGGCAGAGATTTTAACTGTCGGGGTAGGGCGGTATCCCAACGATGAAGCGGGCTTCCTGCAGTACGGGGTTAGGGTCTCGCTGCCGAAGCGCGATGACAGTTATACCCTGCCATTGATCCGTCAAAATGAGCTTGTGGGGATGGTGATGATGTACGACCGGGACTCGCAGGAGGGGACAGCGATTCCGGGGCCGATGATTGAGCGTTTTCTGGAGGATGCGGCGGACGGCAGATATGAAGGGTTTCCAACGTTGGGGGTGAGCTGGACCCCGCTGCGAGATCCCAACTTGCGGGAGGAGGTAAAGGCGCCGAAGAGTGGTGGGATTCTGGTGACCCGGGTGAATCCTCGCGGAACCGCCGGGAAAGCAGGATTAACGGAGGGGGATGTGATTTTAGGGGTAGACGGAATGAAGTTGGATGAGGACGGAAATTATCGGGACTCGCTGTATGGGCTGACGGCAATCGGGAATCTGGTGCGGGTGCGTCCCAAAGTGGGGGCGAAGGCAAAGTTTTCGATATCGCGGGGAGGTAAGGAGATGGAGTTGGTCGGAACGTATGATCGACGAGCCCGGGATGAGGTGGCGATACCGACCTTGGCTTTTGACGCCCAGCCTCGCTATCTCGTCGCGGGAGGACTGGTTTTTCAGGAGCTGACCGGGACCTATTTGCAGGAGTGGGGAGACAAATGGAGCGAGCGAGCGCCCCAAAGGTTGGTGGAGTATTTTGTGTTCCAACAGGAAAAGAGACCCGATCCGGACAAGAAAGTCGTTTTCCTAAGTCAGGTCCTGCCGGCATCCATCAATCTTGGGTACCAGCAATACTCCGGACTCGTTTTGGAGAAGGTAAATGGCAAAGAGATCCGGGATCTGGCGGAGCTCGCGAGCGTTCTCGACCAAAGCCCGGATGGAGCCCTGGTCTTTGAGTTCCGGGACGATCCGGGCAAACTCGTGGTGAATGCGGCCGATGTAAGGGCGAAGCAGGAGGAAATTCAAAAGGCGTATGGTTTGCCGGAGTTGCGCAAACTTTAGGGTAGGACGGGCCTATCCTGAGTGGAGACCTTGCTCGGTGGATCGGAGGTTGAGCGGCTACGCAGTGTTTGATTTGGACGGGACCTTGGCGGACTCCTTGGGGGATATTTCGCAGGCTTTGGGGAGAGTTCTGCGGCGGCACGGTAGACCGAGTATTTCCGAAGAGGAGACCCGCGATCTTATCGGAAGAGGTCCCCGCACGCTGATCGAGCGGGCATGGATGCGAACCGGAAAAGAGGCCTCCCCGAACGAAGCCAAACTACTGACTTTAGAGTATATGGATGAATATCGAAAAAATCCCAAAGGAGGAACCAGGGCTTTTCCAGGAGTCAACGAGGGTTTGAGGCGACTTATCCAGCGCGGCTGGAGGTTAGGACTTTGCACCAATAAGGATGGCAGAGCGGCACGGGCTTTGGTCGAGGAGTTGGGATGGGCCCGGTGGATTCGGGTGGTGGTGAGTGGCGAGGAGAGTTTCCGAAAGCCGGATCCGCGTCCGCTTCATCTGGCCTTCCGGAAGCTCCAAGCTCCTCTGGGGCGGCATCTTTTTATCGGGGACAGCGAAGTGGATTTACAAACCGCACGAAATGCCGGAGTCGAGGGGGTTTTTCTTGGGTATGGCTATGGGGATTGGGGAAAGACGGGTCTGGACGGAATGATTTACTTTGAAGAAGCCGTCAGTCTATTTCGTTGGATGGGTGGGGCTTCCCTCCAGACCCGAAAGTAGGTTTTTAGATTATCAATTCGGGCCAGGAATCACGGAGTCATTCGGCAGCAAGGGGCCGCGGACCTTCACGAGCTCGCAGACATCCATGGTTTTAGGTTCCTCGCCGGGGAATTCGACAACGGCCGAGCCATAATCCTTGTGCGCAGACTCTTTTTGGATGCTGATCACCGAACCCTCGGTCATTTTTTCGTCGTAGGCGGAGACCACCCGGTCGCCTGGCTCCAGCGGTCCGAGAAACTGCCAAAAGCAGTCGTCGAGCATTCCATTGGTCTCTTTGAGGTTTTTCTGTAAATCCTCCTCCAGCTCATCGGGTTTGATGGATTTCATGAGTCCTTCGATCAAGCGGGTTTGGCGGTCAAGGATGGCATAGAGCCGCCGTTCGGCCTGCTCAATGCGGACCTCATTGGCGGTCATGGCCAGAGCGGGAAGCTTTTTCGTTTTTTGGGAAACCTTTTTCACAAGCCAGAAGGGCGGACCCTTATACCTTGCGTAACAAAGAAGAGCCGGTCATGGCGGCAGGCTTCGGCAGCCCGAGCATTTCCAGCAGGGTAGGGGCCACATCCGCCAATATTCCGTCAACCACTTTGTACTGATTCGCATCCGCGGCGACGTACAGGCAGTGGACGGGATTGGTTGTGTGCGCCGTGTGGGGGGATCCGTCCGGGTGGAGCATCTGCTCGCAATTCCCGTGGTCGGCTGTGACCAGGGCTTTGCCGCCTTTTTTCAGGACAGCCTCGAGTACCTTGCCGGTGCAGCTGTCAATGGTCTCGACCGCTTGGATGGCGGCCGCAAGGACCCCGGTGTGGCCGACCATATCCGGGTTGGCGAAGTTAAGGATGATCAGGTCATCCAGCCCTTTTTCGAGGCGCTCGAGGACCATGTGGGTTAGCGGAGCTGCGCTCATTTCAGGCTGAAGGTCGTAGGTGGCCACCTTAGGGGAAGGCGCCATAATCCGCTCTTCCCCGGGATTGGCTGACTCCTTGCCTCCATTAAAGAAGTAGGTGACGTGCGGATATTTTTCCGTTTCCGCCATCCGGGCCTGTTTTAGTCCATGCCTGGAGACCACCTCGCCCAACAGGTCGTTCATCTCCAGCGGGGTGAACAAGTGCTGGATACCGAGGTTCGCGAAGTCGGCTTCGTAAGGTGTAAGGGTAAAAACTTTGGTCTTGGGGCGGCGTACGATAGGAAAGGAGTCAAAGGATGCATCGGCGAGGCAGCGAACAATCTGACGCATCCGGTCGGCCCGGAAGTTAAAAAAGAAGAGAACATCTCCATCCCGGATGATTGGGCTGGTCGTGCCCGGCAAAACGACGGGTTTAACAAACTCATCCGTGACGCCAGCGGCATAAGAGGCAGCCAGAGCAGCTTCTCCGGATTCAGCAGGAGAGCCATGGCCGTCTAAAAAGAGGTCATGGGCCAGCTTGACCCGTTCCCAGCGGTGGTCACGGTCCATGGCGTAGTAGCGGCCGATTATGGTGGCCACCCGGGCTCGGGGTATTTTGGCGACCACCTGCTCCAAGGTCCGGATAAAATCGCGCCCAGAGGTTGGGGAACAGTCGCGACCATCCGTGATGGCATGAACAAAAATTTCGGACGACCCGGCGGAGCCGGCAATTTTCAGCAAGGCAAGCAAGTGGTCGAGGTGGGAGTGAACGCCGCCGTCCGAGACTAGCCCTATAAAGTGGATCCTTTTGCCCGAGGCGGCGGTGAGGGCCTCTTGGAGGAGTTTGTCCTTGGCGAGAGAGCCGTCGCCGATGGCGAGATTGATGCGGGTCAACTCTTGATAGACGACTCGACCAGCACCGAGGTTGAGGTGGCCGACCTCTGAGTTCCCCATTTGTCCCTTGGGCAAGCCGACCTTCAGGCCACTCGGCTCAAGCCGACCCCAAGGATAGTCCCGGTATAGGCGGTCATGGACTGGGGTTTTGGCCAGTTGGGTGGCATCGCCCTGCTTTTCGGCCCCCGCACGCCCGGCGGGGTTAATGCCCCAGCCATCACGAATCAGCAGAAGAACGGGTTTAGACATTCATTTATCTTACCGCAGTCGGGCCCAAAATCGAGGGTCGAATTGTCTCATCGTTTGGCAAGTGTCCGAATGGCAGAGACTTGGGGGTTGAGGTTTTTACGGAAAAAGAGGACAATTCTCCCGTGATCGACTCCTTTGTCTTTAGCGAGGGGAAGCTGGTTAGTCATAACCTGGAGTGGGAGGCTCTGCGTCTGGCCCGGGCGGATAAAGGGCTGATTCTTTGGATCGATCTGACGAATCCGACCCCTGAAGAAACAAAGCAGATTTTGGAGCAGCTTTTCGAATTTCACCCCTTGGCGATCGAGGATTGTGTCTCCCGGAGTGAGCTCTCGAAAGTAGAGGATTATGAAGACTACCTCTTCATGATTGTGCAGAGCGCGTCCGCGGGGACGGAAAAGTCGATGCAGATTAGTGAGCTCAACATGTTTTTAGGTAAGGATTTCCTGGTCACGGTTCATCCCGAACCCGTGCCCGCGGTTAGTCTCGCAAAGGACAGGCTCCTTAAGGGGGTAGGTATCCAAGCGCGAGGACCAGATCGCTTGGCCCATCAACTCCTTGATTTGGTGGCGGATTCTTATCTCCCGGCGGTGGATCTGATGACCCAGGAGATGGAGGACGTGGAGGAAAAGTCGCTATCGGGGGAAAGAAAAGAAGACTTGGCGAAACGGATTCTTAAGGCCCGTCGTCGGCTCTCTGGGTTGCGACAGATTCTTCGGCCGCAACGGGAAGTCATCGCGCGCTTGGCCCGGGGGGAGTCCAAGTTGATTCGCTCTCCGATGCTGCCGTATTTCCGTGACGTGCAGGACGCCCTGACCCGGGTGGATGAACGTCTGCAGGGATGTAACGACCGCATGATGGTGGCCTTTGATGTGTACACGAACCGGTCGGCCCATGAGGCAAATGAGGGCATCAAGGTGCTGACCGCGCTCACGGCGATCACCATCCCGCCGGTGGTGGTAGGCTCATGGTACGGCATGAATTTCAGAAGGATGCCGGAGTTGGAGCATCCCCACGCTTATCTTTGGCTGATGGGCCTAACCGTCCTCCTCATGATCGGCATGGGGATTTGGCTCAGGTCTAAGCGCTGGTTTTGAAACCTGCCACCACCCACGGGTGAAGACCTCGTTTTTGGAAAAGCTGTTAGAGCGAGCCCCGCGGGTGGGGTCCGCTGAGTTACAGACACATTTTGTTCGGCTAGCGGAAGAAAAGGGGTTTCTTGAGACTCTCTTCAATGCGTTGCAAGAGGGGGTGACTGTTCTCGATGGTGAAGGAAGATTGATCTATTGGAACCGGGCAGCGGAGCGGCTTCTCACTCTCCCGGAGACCCTGGAACCAGGGGCTTGGTCCCTCGGGCGGAGCTTGCGTGGGGTCGACTGGAAAGGGCTTCTGCAGGAGAGGAAATCTTCTTCAGGATCTTTGGAGGTGAGTTACCCTGATTTTCGCATTCTGCAGTACGCGTTGGTGCCGTTGGAGCATGAGGGCAGGGAAGGCGCGATGCATGTGGCGGTTTTTCATGATGCGACTCGCGAACGGACGGAGGCGCGCACCGCGGTGGAGATCGGAAGAGCTGAGGCGCTGACTTTATTGGCAGCCGAGGTGGCGCACGAGATTGGGAATCCTCTGAATAGTCTTCACCTGCAGTTGCAGGTCATCGAAAAAGATCTCCGCGGAACTCCCGGCCCGGCTGCGGAAAAAGTGCGCGTTTCCCTGGAAGTGTGCCGACAGGAGGTTCGGAGGCTGGATGGATTGATTGCGAGGTTTTTACGGGCGTTAAGGCCGCAGGCCGCACAAAAAATACCGGAATCGGTTGAGAAGGTTTTAGAGGAGGGTTTGGCGCCACTGAAGGTAGAGATGCAGGACCGAAAGATTCTTTTGGAAAAAGAGGTAGAGGGGGGAATGGGACCTGTTCCGATGGATCGGGAGCAGGTGCAACAGGCGATCTACAATCTTGGGCGGAACGCGATGCAGGCTGCCGGGGAGCAGGGCCTGGTGCGGGTTCGAATCCTGCGGGAGGGCGATTTTGCCGTTTGGGAGTTCCGGGATAATGGTCCGGGAATCCGGCCGGAGGATCTGCCTCATTTGGGACAGCCGTTTTATACGACGAAGCATGGCGGCACCGGGCTAGGTCTGATGATTGTCCAGCGGATCGCACGGGAACATGGCGGCGACGTGCAATTGCAAAGCGTTCCGGGCAAGGGGACTACGGCGCGCTTTCGGTTGCCTTTTTCTGAAAAGAGAGTTCATCTTCTGGAAGTTAAGGCCTCGGAGGAAGAACGATGAGCGGAGCCAAGCCCAGCTTGCTGATCGTGGACGACGAAAAAAACACCCGCGAGGCGCTCCGGCGCGTACTGGAGGATTATTTTGAGGTTTTCACGGCCGCGGATTTAGGAGCGGCAGAAAAACTTCTCGTGGCGGAAAGTATGGATGCGGTGCTGACGGACCTTCGGTTGGGGCACGCGAGCGGGTTAAGTGTGCTGGAGCAGTGTCTTCGCTCGCCTCGTCGACCGCCATGCGTGGTGATGACCGCCTATGGTTCCGTGGAGAGCGCGGTCGAAGCGATGCGAAAAGGAGCCTACGATTATGTGACCAAGCCGCTGGATCTGGAGCGGGTCCAAATTCTTCTACGCCGGGCGGTGCGTACGGCGAAAGTTGAAGAGGAGAATGTTAAGTTGCGCCAGGAATTGGACCGTTCCTATGGGCTCGATCGAATTCTGGGTACCTCCCCGGTTATGCAGGAGGTTCTGGATAAGGTCAGGCAAGTCGCCGACTCCCGGGCCAATATTTTGGTTGAAGGGGAAAGTGGCACGGGCAAAGAACTGGTGGCCCGGGCGATTCATGGGTTAAGCACCCGACGGCAAGGGCCGTTCGTGGCCGTGCACTGCGCGGCTCTCTCCCCGCAGTTGTTAGAAAGCGAGTTGTTTGGCCATGAGAAGGGGGCCTTTACGGGGGCTGTGGAGCGTCGGATTGGTCGTTTCGAGCAGGCTCAGGGAGGAACCTTGTTCTTGGACGAAATCGGAGAAATTGATGCGGCCACCCAGGTCAAGCTGCTCCGGGTTTTGGGTGAGCGCACCATGGAGCGGGTGGGGGGGAACAAGCCGATCGAGGTCGATGTTCGGTTGGTGGTAGCCACCCACCGGAACTTGGAAACAATGGTGCGCGAGGGGAAATTTAGGGAGGATTTGTTTTTTCGAGTTCGGGTGGTCCAGATCTCATTGCCCCCGCTGAGGGACCGTCCGGAAGATATTCCTATTCTGGCGGATCACTTCCGGCGGGAATACGCTCGGGAAAATGGAAAAGGGGATTTAAGAATTTCGGCCGGAGCGATGCAGGTCCTGTGTGGCTATCGGTGGCCAGGGAATGTGCGGGAGTTGCGCACAGCGGTGGAGCACGGGGTGGTCTTGGCGCGGGGCTCGGAGATTGAGTCCAAGGATCTTCCTCAGTCGGTTCGGGAGGTTGGGCGAGGAGGGGAGGGTATTCACCCAAAAATTGGGGCCGTCAAGTTGGCGGACCTGGAGCAGCAAGCTATCCGGGCAGCGCTGCAAAAGACCGGTGACAATATTACGGAAGCCGCCAAACTTCTGGGCATCAGCCGCCGGACTCTTCACCGCAAATTGGCAGAATCAAAAGGTAGATCATGAGCAGTCTGCAAGAGTGGGTTTATAATGTGGAAGCGGGGCCGATCCGGGCTTGGTTAGTCCGGATCGCCCTTTTTTTGATGGTTGTGGGTTTGGCGGCGTGGATGGGGATTCGCGAATTTAACGGCTTACGATCTTCGGAAGCTATGGACCTGGCCCAGCAGGCTCGTCAAATCGCCGAGGGGAAAGGTCTTACCACGCTTCTCATTCGGCCTTTGGCGCTTTGGCAGGTTCGAGCCAACCTGGGAAACAACGCTCCGCCCGTCACCGCCTTTCCGGAAACCCTGACACCGCCGCTTTATCCCGCCATCTTGGCGGCAGCTTTTAAGGCGGGCATAACCGCCCAAGTCATCTCCTTTGATCTTTCGGCAGAGGCTCTTAAGGGTTTTCGTGTTTTTCCACCCGACATGGTGGTTTTGGTTTTACAGCTGGCCCTGTTGGTGGGGTCTGCCTTTGCGGTATTTGCCTGGGCCCAGAGACAGTTTGATGTTGGCACCGGTGTTCTGGCGGTGGCGCTCTTTTTGGGGAGCTCTCCACTCTGGACCCAGGCTGTTTCCGGTGGCGTGGTGCTCCTGGTGGTCTTTTTGTATGCGATGGCCGGTTGGTTTACCTGTTTAGGATCCACAACTTCCGACGAGGCGGATGGGTCTGGAGATCAGTCATACGCTTGGATCTGGCTCTTAGGGGCAGGACTTTTTCTGGGGGCTACGGCCTTGGTTCAGGTTGTACAGGTCTGGGCCGTCCTTGCCGCTATGGTGCTCGCCGGAATTGGGCTCCGGCAAGGGAAGTGGGGGATGTTCCTTGGGCTTTTTTTGGCACTGGGACTCTTCATGGGTTGGATGGTCAGGCTTTGGCTCGTGACGAAGAACCCGATCGGCCTGAATTGGGCGTTTTTGCTGGCGGACTCCCCGAGGTTTCCGGGCGACATGTTTTGGAGAACCTACTCCTTTGACATGAGTAAAACCGATCTTTGGCGGAGGGTGGGTGGATCTATTTTACGGGGGTTTGCGGACTTGATCACGCAAGGGCCGGCTTTGGTGGGAAACGCAGTTGCCGGAACCTTGGCTTTGGTTGCCGGATTCCATGCGTTTCGACGTCCCTCCGCTGCGGTTGGGAAACTTTTCTGGGGAGGGATAGGCTTGATCCTGGTTGTGGCGACTGCCTTTGTGCAGAGGTCCAAAGAGTCCGAAGGGCATGGAATTCTTATGGCGCTGTTGCCCGTAACTTGTGTCTATGGTTCCGCCTATCTGTGGATTCTCATCGAAAGATGGAAGATTCATTTGGAGCTTGTTGGGAAATTAGTTGCCGTTCTCGTGGCAGGATTGGCTTGTTGGCCCACCACGGCGCGTTTGGTTTTACCGGAGCCGCCTCCGTTTGCTTACCCGCCAACTTATCCGCCCATTTTTCTTTTCATGCGTTCGTGGTTTGAGCCCGGGGAACTACAGGCATCCGATCTTCCGGCGGCTATGGCATGGTATGCCGAGCAACCTACCCTTTGGTTGCCATCCACCCGGGAGGATTTTTTAAAAATTCATGACCGGGTAGCACCGGTATTTAGCATTCTACTAACGCCGGTCAGCTCTGATGCCCGAATGTACAGTGAGATGTTGGCGGAAAATTCCGAGTGGGGCGAGTGGGCAGACCTAATTCGGCGTCAAAAACCCCCAGACTTGCCTCAGGCTTTTGCTACCTCCTTGCCCCCCAATAACGACTATTTACTTTTATCGATACAAAAAAGGTGGAACTAGCTACCTATTAGATGTTTAAAATTAATTAACAGATTTAATAAATCTACTTATTGGATAGATGTTGAACAGCCATATCAACATATAGTGTGTTTGGGTTGATCTGATTGCCCATCGATTAAAATCAGGGGAATGGCAGATGTCCATCGCCCGCGAGGTGTAACAAGGTACGCATCTCTTTGGTTGATCCTCTTCGTGGGGGCAGTTTTTTGCGCAAAAACCCTTGGCCAAATTCAAGGATCTGCCGGCCAGACCGACACAAAACCTTTCACGGCCTCGGTGGCACTGCGCGAGGGTTATGACAGCAACCCTTTGACCCAGTCGTATCAAAGCACTCAGGATATTCAGTCGTCTACTTACACATCCATTCAGCCCTCCTTAGGGTACAACTACCTCGGGATGCAGGCGGACATGGCTTTGCGATACGACTTTTCGGGCACTTACTATCCAAGCATCAACCAGCAATACGACATCCAGTACGCGCAAACGTTTACCGGGCGATACACGTATGCCATTGACCCACGGACTTCCATCACGTTGGGGAATAATTTCGTTTACACGGAACAGCCGCTGGTGGCTCAGTTTGTGCAGGCGGGTATTTCGCCCACCTTTAACACCAGTACCATTAACAACCTAGCGACAGTTCAGGCCGACTACCGCGTGACGGACCGCCTTTCCATGATTACCCGGTGGAATAACACCCTCGTCTACCTAGGGGGCAGTTCTGCCAACAACAACTATATGAACAACGGGGCATTCCAGCAGTTTCGCTTGGATTTCACTCCGGAGACGGTGGGAACCTTCAGTTTTGACTATCAGCTTTACGACTACGATCTTGATAATACTTACCGGGATAACCAGCAGGTTGCCTTCAGCCTTGGCGCAGATCACACCTTTCTGCCCACGCTTTTCTTTAGCGGGCGGGCGGGACTACAGCTGAACGACAATTTTGGACTCGCGGACAACGATTTCATTGTCGGCAGTGGCGGGCTAGGTAGTGGTGAGCAGGAAATCGGGGCTTTTCCTTTTGCTTCCATTACCGGGACGTGGAATTACGAGCAAAGCAGCTTTCTCTCTGCCGGTTTTTCCACGCAGATTCAGCAGTCCAACCAAGCCAACGCCTCGGATTCCGAGGCCTATACCCTGAATTTCAACTGGGATCACTACTTCACAGATAAATTCTCTGTGATCCAGAGCTTTTTTATCAATGTAGCCACCTTCACCCCTCAATTAACCCAGGAGCAGGCCGCCGCGGCCCAACTCACCTATCAAGGAAGTGGCACACAGACTACCGTAAGTTACCAGTGTAAATTTGCCTATGAGCTCCTGCCGTATCTCTCAGCTGAACTGGGGTGGTCTTACACCAGCTATGGCTCCTATTTTGATTTAAGTAACGGAAATGGGGGAAGTTATACCCGCAACCAAGTGTATATAGGGGTCCGCGGAACCTACTGATTGCGAAAACAGTCTTGGCCACTACACTTGGAGGGATGAACGAAGCCAAGCCCTCCCCGCCTAGCTACGGGTACGGCTATGGATATGGGGCGGCTTCATCGAGCGAAGCTTCATTCCACGTCAACGACTTATGGCGGGTTATCAAAAACAGGTGGCCTACCTCGGTAACGATCCTTGTGCTGGTGATGGGAACGGGCTTTGTTGTCACCAAGCTGCAGCCTAAAATCTACGAGTCCTCAGCCGTCTTGCGGGTAGAAAAAGACAACAAGGACCTGCAGGTGTTTCAAGCGAGCTTTGAGGGGTTTGATCCGGTCTTTTTTCAGACGGAATTTGAAATGATTCAAAGCAAGAAAGTGCTCTATCCGGTCATCGAGAGGCTGGGGATCGCCGCACGTCTTTGCAAGGAAATGGAGCTTCCGGAAGGATCCATCACGGACGACCAAGCCTTTCAGATTTTTCGCAAGAGCAAGCTGCAGGTGCAACCCTTCCGGAATACCAAGCTGATCGAGGTTGTGTGTCAAAGCACCAAACCCGACGAAGCCGCCTTATTCGCTAACACCATCGCCGATTCCTATGAGGAGGTTCGCCGCGCCGAGATCACCGGGCGAAGTGATGCCGGCCTCAAGGCCCTCTCCAGCGAGGTGGATCGCCAGAAGGAAATTGTTTCGGCTGCCGCCGCTCAAGTGGAAAAGCTGCGTAGGGACCTGAAGATCGAC
The DNA here is from genome assembly GCA_041165425.1 of Verrucomicrobiota bacterium. GTDB lineage: Bacteria > Verrucomicrobiota > Verrucomicrobiia > Methylacidiphilales > Verrucolacustridaceae > Verrucolacustris. The sequence goes on along the minus strand of JBEANM010000004.1, from coordinate 1,376 downwards.
GAGCTCCCGGGTTCCACGGCCCAGGTGCAGTCCACCACTCTCGGGGACCAGGAAATCCAGAGAAAAGAATCCCAGCTCAGCGAATTGAGAGCGGATATGATTTCCCGAAAGGTTCGGCTCGAGAAAGTGGCGGATTTGAGTATTGAGCAGCTTGAGTCCACTTTGCCGGCGTTAAACTTAGAAGACCCCACCACCGCCTCCACCAAGCAGCAGTATTTGCAGGCTCTGCAAAATGTGGCTCAGATGCAAAAGCAGGGGTACGGGAAGAAACATCCGGAAATGCAGGGAGCCATCAAGGTGGTCTCCGAGAGACGGGATCAGCTCAATAAGCTGGTCGCGGGAATTCGGAGGGCGTTGGAAATCGATCTCAAGGTCGCTCAGGCCAAGGTAGAGGCATTAGAAAAAGAGGTGCAGGAATTAAGGGAAAAGCTTAGGGAGGATCGGACCGACCGTTTGGCTCCCTATAATGAGGCGCGGCGCGATCTGGAGACACAAAGCCAGCTGTTGGATGTGTTGACTTCGCGATACCGCCAGCAGGCGGTGGAGTCCAAAATTGAAACCCGCCCCGTGCAGATCGTAAATCGAGCCGAGCCCTCTGTTCGTCCGGTCAAACCCAACCTAAAGCTTAATTTGGCCTTGAGCATGGTGGTGGGTCTCGTTTTGGGGCTGAGCCTTGCCTTCTTCATTGAATATCTCGACACCAGCATCAAGACGATGGACGACGTGGAGCGCTACTTGGGCTTAAGCGTGCTCGCGGTCATTCCCAAGGGCGCCAAGTTCCTGACCCAGGATGAGCCAAACTCGCGATTTGCTGAGGGGTACCGAATCTTATGCGCTAAGCTTAATCTGACCGGAGCCCGTGAGACTGCCCGTTCGATCACGGTTCTGAGTGGTGGCCCCGGAGAAGGGAAATCGACAACGGCCTTTAATTTGGCTTGGGTTTGCGCCCAAAGCGGAATGAAGGTGCTCATGATCGATGCGGATATCCGGCGTCCGTCAGCCCACAATGCGGCCGGCGTGGAAAATACATTGGGGCTTGGCGAGTTTCTTGCTGGGCAGGCGTCCCTCGATGAACTGATCCAGAGCACGGGCATATCGAATATGGAAATTTTGACCGCGGGAAGTCTTGGTCCTGAGGATTTGGGGGGATTTAGTCGTGCCCGGTTCGGTTCCCTTTTGGAGATCTGCCGCCCTAATTATGATGTGATCGTGGTCGACTCACCTCCCGTGCTGGGCATCAGTGACGCCTCGGTGATTAGCCAGGAAGTGGATGTGACCCTCCTTTTGATCCAACACCGTCGTTACCCGCGGAATGTTTCCCAGCGGGCCAAGCGGGTGATCGATGAGGTGGGGGGCAAATTGTTTGGGGTGATTCT
>JBEANM010000003.1:0-25550 GCA_041165425.1 Verrucomicrobiota bacterium | reverse complement strand
TCCGGTCATCGGGCCCCGACCGGTCACAATGTTGGCGACCCCGGAGGGGAGGATGTCGGCGAGGATCCGGCCGAGGTGCAAGGCGGTGAGGGGGGTGAACTCCGAGGCTTTGAGGACGATGGTGTTGCCGGCGGCGAGGGCGGGGGCGAGTTTCCAAGTGGCCATCTGGAGGGGGAAGTTCCAGGGGGCGATGGAGCCGACCACGCCCACGGGATCGCGGCGCAGCATGGAGGTGTAGCCGGCCATATATTCTCCCGCGGCCGGGCCCGAAAGGCAGCGGGCGGCCCCGGCGTAGAAGCGGAAGCAGTCGCTGACCGCGGGCATTTCGTCGGCCATGAAGATGGGGCGCGGTTTCCCGGTGTTGAGGCACTCGAGGTGGCCGAAGGTTTCCGCTTCCTTGTCGATGGTGTCGGCAATCTTGAGAAGAAGGGCAGAGCGTTCTCCCGGGGTGGTGCGGCCCCAGGTGGCGAAGGCTTTCTCGGCGGCGTGGACGGCGAGGTCGACCTGTTTGGGGGTCGCTTCGTGGATTTTGAGGATGGTTTCCCCGGTCCGGGGGTTGAGGACGGGCTGAGGATCGCCCTCGCCGGCGACCAGCTTGCCGCCAATCAGGAATCTTGTTTCCGGGGCCAGCGTCTTGGCCGGGCTTTTCGGCATAAGAACAAACTACGGAAGGAGAAGGAGGCTGCCAAGCCGAGCCGGAGACGGGGATTGAACCCGTGACCCACGGTTTACGAAACCGTTGCTCTACCGCTGAGCTACTCCGGCAATGACAATGACTTGCAAATGGATAAAAACGTGCTTTTATACTGCTCTCGCATACTTTTATGGGCAATCTCAAACGAGTTCCGGGCGTCATCAACCTGAGGAGAGATGAAATCTCCGGAATTTTTTACACGGTCATTCGCCATAACGGAAAACTTACTACCCGAAGCCTCGATACCAAGTCGAAATCCACTGCCAGGCTCCTCCATGCCCAAAAAATGGCCGAAATTCTGGGGGAGCATGACAAGGTTCGCGCCGTGCCGGTTTCGGAGGTTCTCCAGCGCTATGCGGAGTGGGTGAATGCCAATCCGGATTACAAACCCACCACCAAACTTTACCGAAGGGAGACCCTGGCGACGGTTTTTAAGACATGGCCCGAACTGGGTCGAATGAACGCCGCCGAGGTAAGTCAGGCCGACTGTGAAGGCTGGAGGGACCGGTTTTTGCAAAAGGGAGGCTCAGCTCCGCGTTTTAACGGAGCCCTCGTGGCGCTGAGGGGTCTCTTTCGTCACGCCATGACGATGGGTTTGCGGAAAGACAACCCAGCCCAGTTGCTTAAGGCAAGAAGGGTGCGTCCCAAGAAACTGAACCTTCCCACGAAGGAAGAGTTTTCGAAGCTGATCGAAAATATCCGCGCAGGGGGATGTAAATGGAGTCGGCACGCAGCCGATCTGGTGGAATTTCTCGCCTACTCCGGATGCCGAATCGGTGAAGCCGCCCATGTGATGTGGCGGGATATCGATTTTAAAGCGAAATCGATGGTGATCCGGGGCGATCCTGAAACGGGCACCAAGGGGGGAGGCATTCGCACCATTCCACTCTTTCCGGCCTTGGAGGAGCTTCTGCTCCGTATGCCGAGAACTTCTCCCCACGTGCTCCATACTCGTTCCTGCTATGCAGGGCTGAGACGTGCATGTCAGGTGACGGGAGTCAGTCACCTTACCCACCATGACCTTCGGCACCTCTTTGCCACCCGTTGTCTCCAGAGCGGGGTGGATGTGCCTACGGTTTCCCGATGGCTGGGGCACAAGGACGGGGGCGTCCTAGTCCTGCAGACCTACTCCGAATACTGTTCCGCCCACTCTCAGGCGATGGCTCAGAAAGTCGTCCTTAAATAGCGCGTGGCTCTCCCTGCAGCCACCGCAGGAAGTTGTGGTAGTAAACGTGAATGATCCGAACCCTAGGGACTTTCGGTAGGGTTCCGTCTTTTACTCTGCGTCGGATGGTTTCGAGATCGAAACCAGAAAGAGCAGCCATTTCCTGGACCGTCAGCACGAGCTTTTGTCTCGCCAGAGTCCGGATAAGCCGAGCCCTGGGGATACTGACCAGTTCCTCAGGGGTAGCTTCCTGAAGGAACCTTTCGCGCTCTCTTTGGCGTCTTTGTTCCAACTTTTTCCGAACCATCTCCTTCCTTTCTGGTGAAAGAGTGTTCCAGATTTTTTCAGGGGTGGTGATGGGTTGAGGTAATAGGGTTTTGAGCCAGTCCGATGAGGGGCTGGCTCCCAACGAGGGGGGTATTTGTGTCATTTCCGTACCTGTCGTGAGTAAAATTCTATCCGTCAAATTAATTTTAGTCCGGGCAGAGCCTTGCCTTCAATAGACCCCGCTGTGCGATAGGATTGTATTTAACGGTTCAATGTTCGAAGACAGCGATCTAAAAAAGTTTCGGGTAAAAAAAGGAAGTGTATTTAAACAGAGAAAAAAGGTGGCTCATAAAAGGTTTCACACTTCTTGAGCTCTTGGTGGTGATTTCGACTCTCGGCCTACTTGTGGGTCTGGCGGTGCCAGCCATACAGTCCGCGAGAAATAAGGCAGACGATGCCGGCTGCCAGTCCAATCTCCGGCAAATCTTTTTGGCGACCCAGTCTGCTGCCGCGGATAACGGAGGGAACTACGTGGCCTTGAAAGTCTTTCCATGGGATCCCAATGGAAAACTGAGCTACAAGGCCGGCGAAGGTTGGGGCGCGCAACCCGAGCCAGCCTCGATTGGGGAAGTTCTTGGGCCTTATATGAATCTTGGTGAAGTCAAAACCACGGATGTCGATCCCGCCAAGATACCTAAGGTCTTTTGCTGTCCGGCAGCTCAGAAAAATAAAAAGAACGATTGGATTAAAAAATACGCCCAAGTCCGTTACAACGGGTACGCCATAGGTAGGTCATTTCCTCCCTTTGGAACCAGCCGGGCCATGCTGCTCATGGATGTGTGCTGGGGGGATTGGCCGGAGGAAAACTGGTCCCATCGAAACCCTGCCCATGTGAATCTCGCCTACGCAGACGGAAGCATCCGATCTATGTCCTACCAGGAATTCATGCGGACTAATGGCGAGTCCAATGCGGAATACCAAAAAGGATTCTTCATGGCAGGGTGGGTGGAATAAGCCAAACCATGATTAGGACAGAAAAAAGTGCGGGCTTGGTGCGCAATTTCCTGCGCACGGAGCAAGGACTGGAAATGGGCCTTCCAGAACTGGCCGGAGAGCGGATTTCTGTTACGTTCTATCGGCCGGATGTCGTCCGCCTGCGAATCTCCCGTCAGGGCAAGTTTGAGAAGAAGCCCTCCTATGCGGTGCCCGACGAGCTTGGGCAAATGGAGCAGGCCCGGACCCGATTCCAAGAATTTAAGGATAGGGTCCTCATCGGCACGGATGCCATGGAGGTCTCACTTTTTTTTGATCCTTTCCATGTGGAGATTCGACGTAACGACGAAACCCCTATCCTGGTTTCTCCGCGGGACCAGGCAGGGCGTCCTTGGTTTTACCGGAAGGAGAGGGAGGGTTTTTGCGTGGGCAGGGTCATTGAAGGACAAGATGGAGTTTATGGGCTGGGGGAAAAGACCGGCTCGCTGAATAAAAACGGCCGAGCGTGGAAATTCTGGAATACCGACGTCCTTAATCCCAGTGTGGCGGGCGGGTACCGGGAGACCCCCCACGAAAATCCCCTCCAAGATCCCACCAGCACCCAGTTTGATCCTTACTACGTCTCCATTCCTTTTTATCTGCACCGACCTGTCGGCAGTTCCCTGTTGACCGGCTCCTTTTTCAATAATCTCGGGAAATCCTCCTTTGACTTTACCCAGCCGGGCGGGGCGGTGTTTCGCTTCGAAAGTGGAGCTTACGAGGAGTTTGTGTTTTCGGGTCCTCACCTTCCCGGGATTCTAAGGGGCTACACCGGCCTGACGGGCAGAATCTCTTTGCCGCCGTTATGGGCTCTTGGCCACCACCAATGCCGTTGGCATGACTACAACCAAGAGAAGGTCAAGGCTTTGGGGGACAAGTATCGCGAGGAAAAAATACCCTGTGACGTTTTGTGGATCGACATTGACTACATGGACGGATTCCGGGTTTTTACCTGGGACAAGCAGCGCTTTCCCGATCCACCCAAACTTCTTCAAGATCTCGAAAAGGAAAAGTTCCGGCTGATTACGATCATCGACCCTGGTATTAAGGAAGAGCCCGGCTATCCGGTGTATGACGAGGCTATCCGGGAGCGGCTCGTTTGCCTGAATCGTCAGGGCAAACCCTATGTCGGGCAGGTTTGGCCGGGTCGCACGGTTTTTCCGGATTTCACCTTGGAGGAGGCCCGGTGTTGGTGGGGCCGGCTGAATGCCGAACACGTCCAAGCCGGAATCGCAGGAATTTGGAATGACATGAACGAGCCCGCCACGGGTGAGGTTCCTGCGGAGGAAATGCAATTCGGACACGGTCGTGACCCCCATGCCCGTTTTCATAATGAATACGCATTGCTCATGGCCATGGGGACCGTCGAGGGCCTGAAGAAGGCCATGCCGGAAAAACGCACTTTTGTTTTGTCCCGGGCCGGATCGCCGGGAATCCAGCGCTATGCTGCCAATTGGCTCGGGGACAACTGCTCACGCTGGGAGCATCTCGGCTTAGCGGTCCGCATGGCCCTGGGGATGGGACTTTCGGGGCAGCCTTTTGTGGGAGCGGATGTGGGTGGCTTCATGGGAGCCTGTTCCGCGGAACTGCTGGTTCGCTGGTACCAGTACGCCGCTTACACTCCGTTCTGCCGCAATCACAACGCCACGGCCCAACCCGACCAGTATCCCTGGAGTTTTGGGCCTGAGGCGCTGAGTTTGATCCGGGAGGCTCTGCAGCATCGTTACCGATTGATGCCCTATCTTTACTCCCAGTTTGTGATCGCTAGTGAAACCGGCTTGCCCATCCAGCGGCCTCTGGCGCTTGGATTTTCTCAGGATCTGAAGAGCTGGGAAGTAGAAGACCAATTTCTCTTGGGCGAGCACATCCTCGTCGCGCCCGTGCTGGCGGCAGGTGCCACCCAGAGGACCGTCTACTTTCCTGCTGGCCATTGGTATCGTTGGCCGGATGGGACCTATGAAATTTCCAAGGGCGAAAGCCGTGTCACACCGGTGGATTTGAAGAGTATTCCCGTCTGGGTCCGAGGAGGAGCCGTGATCCCGTGTTGGCCGGAAGCCCCGCTTTCCACCATGGGCTACCATCCCGAGGTCATCGACCTCCATGTCTTTCTTCCCGGTGAAGACGGGTCCACGGAATCCACGCTGCAGGAGGACGACGGCCTGACCGTTCATTACCAAATGGGGAAATACCTGCGCACGGATTTCCGGTTGACGCGGGTAGGCAAGCAAATCTCCCTGGTGGGATCCGTGGGGGGCCGCAAGTTTCCTGAATTTCGACGGGATCGGTTTCACCTCCACCTGCACGCCCCGCCGCCGGAAACGTGGACCCCCATCATCCTGCAGCCGTCCTCCGAAGGGTTTGCCACGGTCCCGCGGGGGGAAGATTTCCAAATCGAACTCGGCCGGATCGGCTAGTCCGCCTTTCCCCGCCTTAATTTTTGGAGCCCGTGGTGGCGATGCCCTGAATAAAAGTTTTCTGGGTCAGGAAAAAAAGAAACAGGACCGGAAAAATGACCAGCGTGGAGGCGGCCATGAGGTGGTGCCAGGCCGTGCCGCCCTGTTGGCTTTGAAAGGACTGGAGGCCGAGAGCGAGGGTGAAGGTGCGCTGATCCGTCAGGTAGATGAGAGGCCCCAAAAAATCATTCCAGGTGGCCAGAAACTGAAACACCGCCACCACCAGTAGGACCGGCTTGGCAAGTGGAAGGACCGTGTGCCAGAGGATCTGCCATTCGTTGCAGCCGTCAATCCGGGCGGCCTCCGCCGTATCCCGTGGCAGGGAGAGAAAAAACTGCCGGAGCAAAAAGACGTGAAAAGCACTCGCAAAAAAGGTGGGGATCCAGAGGGGCTTCAGGGAGCCGATCCAGCCGAGATCTTTAAAGAGGCCGTAGATGGGAACCATGATGGCGGGGAAAGGGATCATCATGGTGGCGAGGCACAGGGAAAAGAGTTTGTCTCGACCGGGCCACTCGAGCCGGGCAAAGCCGTAGGCCGCCAGCGTGCTACTGACGAGGGTTCCCGCCACGGTCAAAAGGCAGAGGAGCAGGGAGTTGCCCGTATACCGCCAGAAATATCCCATGGCACGAGTGGCGTCCGGATAGTTTTGCCACTGCAGGCTGCTGGGAATCCAGCGGGGCGGCACGGTCATGGTTTCGGCCAAAGGCTTCAGGGAAGTTGAGACCATCCAAGCCATCGGGGCGAGGAAGGTGGCCGCCAGTGCCAGCAGGAGCAGGAAACGAACTGTTTTTCCCCAGGTCATCTTCAGGCACCCTCGTAGTGCACGTGGCGGGAGGAAACCCGGCTGGCGACCCAGGTGAGTCCAAGAATGAGGCAAAAAAGGAAAAGCCCGATGGCGCAGGCGTAGCCCATGTTCCAGTACTCAAAAGCGTGCTGGTACAGGTAGGTCGCCAAAAAGAGCAGGGAGCGCTCCGGCCCGTCCCCGCCTTCGGTCATGACAAACGGCACCGCGAAGACCTGGAAACAGCCGATGAGGGCCATGAGGCCGTTGAAATAAATAACCGGGGAGAGCATGGGCAGGGTGATATGGCGGAGCTTTTGCCACGGGGAGGCGCCGTCGATATCGGCGGATTCGTAGAGATGGCGGGGGACTTCCTGTAACCCGGCGAGGAAAATCACCATGGGATGGCCGACGCCCCAGATGCCGGTGAGGACTAGGCCGGCCAAGGCAAAATGAGGGTCCTGCAGCCAGTTGGGCGGGGCCCACGAGGTGCCGAAGAGGTGATTCCCCAGCCCGAGGAAAGGACGCAGGCAGGCGTTGACCAGACCAAGATCCCCATTCAGCAGCCAGAGCCAAAGGACGGCCAGGCAAACCAAAGGCATGAGGGAGGGAAGAAAGAACACGGTTCGGAAAAAACCGCGGGCGGGAATGTCGGCGTTGAGCAGGAGCGCCAGGAGAAAGGAGAGAAGCAGCCCCAGCGGCACGGAGACCATGGCGAAGAGAACCGTGTTGCCGGCCGCTTTCCAGAAAATCGGATCCTGGGCGAGGTTGGTGTAATTCTCCGGCCCGATCCAGACGGCTGGGGCCAGCACGGAATAGTCGCACCCGGATAGGTAAAGACTGGAGAGAAAGGGATAGAGGGAGAGGGCGAGAAAGCCCACGAGCCATGGGGCGATGAACAAAAAGCCCGTGGCGAGGCGACCGCGATTCCCGGAGTTCACGGTGAACCCCACTGTGCTTGCAGGATTCCAGCCAGGCGGGCCCAGCGCTGCTGATGTTTTTCCAGCTCGGCCTGCAGATGGTTTTGCGCCTCCCGCAGCACCTCCTCCGGCGTGGCGGTGCCGTTCCAGACTTTGCCAAAAGCCTGCTTCATGTCGTTTTCCATCATGGCCCAAAGGGTGAAGGGGGGAACGCGTTTAGCCTGGGGGCTCTTGGCCAGCTCCAGAAAGGTGCGGATGTGGGGGTTGGGATGTTGGGCGAAAAAATCCGGACTGGTTTCCCGAAGGGGTGAGAACTTTCTCTGGCCCAGACAGAGCTTCTCCATGACGGCGGGACGACTGACATAGCGCAAAAACTCGAAAGCTTCGCGGGGGTGTTTGGCCCCAGCCGGGATCACCAACACATCGGTCTCCACCAAAGTGACCGTGCCGAGGCGGGCCGGATCCGCGGTGGGAAAAGCCGCCACGCCCCAGGCGAAATCTGCCGGCGCGTATTTTTCGATGAAGGTATGAATCCAGGGTCCTTGCAGGACCATGGCCACGCGCCCGGTGAAAAAGGCATTTTGGGGCGAGGCAAAGTTGCCGAAACCGTCCCGGAAACTGAGGAGATCGCGGCTGGCGAACCGCCGGGGGTAGGTGGAAATCCACTCCATCGCCGCCCGATTGCCGGGGTCATCCATGGTCATTCGCTTCCCGTCCCAGAGCTGTCCACCGAACCACCAACCCCAGATGGCCGGCCACCAACCCGGCTCGGACGGAAGGTGACCCACCGACTGCAATCGGCCGTTGGTGTCCCGTCGAACCAAACGATCGTTCATGGTTTCGAGCTCCGCGATGGAGGTGGGGGGGCGATCGGGATTCAGCCCGTTTTCGCGGAAGATTTTTTTGTTCCAGACCAGACCGAGTGAGGCGGGCGAGCTGGGTATCGCCCAGAGGTGGCCAAGGTGGTTGCAGATTTCCCAAAAAATCGGGATGTAGTCCTCTTGTCCCAATCCGGCCTCTCGGGCCAGTTGATTTAGTGGGGTGAGGGCGTTGTTTTCGGCGTAGACCGCCAACGTGTTACCAAACAATCCGGCCACATCCGGCGGAACGCCGCCGCCGATGGAAAGCATGAGTTTGCGATTGATGTGGCTGGTGGAAGAGAACTCCACCCAGATCCGCTCCTGGGAGCGGTTGAAGTCATCCACCACGGCGCGCATGGCTTCGGCCTCCCACCCGGACCATTTGTCCCAGTACCGGATGACGGTGCGACCCGAGGGAATTCCGGAATCCCCGGAGCAGCCGGCGAGAAACAGGATGACCAGGAGGGGAAGCCCCAGAAAAAGAGGGTTCATGGTTGGGGCACGCCGTACTGCAGCAGCAGGCTGGCATGCACACAAAAAGGTGGCAGCACCACTTCCAATTTGCCTCCTTGGTCTTTCCACTCGATGGGGGTGGGATTGGCAAAGCCGGTGGCATCCGGAGAAGAGAACAACATCCGAGAGGGGACCGCGTGGGCGATTTTGGGAATTTCCAACCGGGCTTCGCGCAAGGGTTCAGGCCAGGGCATCGGGGAACTCCAGCGCCGATCCGGTCCCAGCCGGAGAATCTGGACGGTCAGCGTCTGGCGATCCTGGGCGGCAAAGGTTCGGGTGAGGCCCTCTGCAAACGGAATGTCCAGCGGGACATGGACCACCTTCGGTCCGTGGGTGTAACCGTAAAGCAGGGTATCGTGCCGGTAGTAGGCGGCCAAAAGCTCGTGGTTGCCGGAACGGACAGCAGTGTGATCGGGATAAAAAAGGCTGTTCAGCGCGTGCATGGTCCGATTCTTGGCATCGGGTTCTCCCACCACCATGAGGGAACCGGCACCGGTCATGGTGGCCCCGAGAATCCGGGCGAGGCTGCCGGCCGGCCAAGAGGTCTGCTTGGGCTGCATGTCCGCGGGGTAGAGCTTGAGAATGACCCTTTGCTGGCGCGGCTCCCGCTGGCGGAGGCAAATCTCCACCAGCTCCTCCACCTCGTCCGTGTAGAAGCGCCAGATTTCCAGAAATTGGAAATCGGTGACGTCCTTCATCAGCTCCGCGCCAAACTCGTTGACGCTATTAAAGGAAACGAGGCCCTCGGGCTTAATCTGGTGGGTCAGGCGTTGGACCTGTCCCACGAAGTCATGCAGGACGTCGACGAGCAGATCCCCGTTCCGGCGGCTGCCCTGGGCAAAGAAGCGGGTATCAGGCTTGTCCCCGTAGGAGTCGATCTCAAAGCCGTCGAAGGAGAAGAGGTCTGCCGGGCTGTCGTCGAGGGCACGACGAAATTCCCCCAGAACGTGGGCATGCCAGGGGGAGTCGTCGGCCACATTCATCAGCCAAAACCATTTGGGCTTTTTCTGCCGATCTGCTTCCGGCTCCGTCATGATGTCCCCGTTGAAGATTTTTGGAGCGCCTTTTTCATCCGTCATAGGGTGCGGATGTTTTCGGTAGACGCTCTCCGAGGTGGCATAGGCGGCGACATAGGCCAAGGAAAGGATGCCGCGCTCCTGCGAAGCCTGGATTTTTTGGCGGACAATTTCTCCGGAAATGGGGATTCCGAAAGGCTCGTATTGATACTCCTTCTCGGTGGGGGCGTAGAGGCCGTGGGCGGGGAAGTAGTCATAAAACTCGACGGCGTTGACGCCCAACCGGGCCAACATGCCGGCTTGTCCCGCCGCATCGACCTCTGAGCCGGGGCGGTAGTCGGTAAAGAAGCCGTAGCGGAGGTCGTCCACCACGCGGGCGACGGTCGTGAGGACGATTTCACCGATGGCTCGTGGGTTTTTCGAATCTCCCCAGATGAGTTCCAGCCGCTGGGCTCCCTCGGTTGTTTTCGCCGGCAGGGGGAACGTTTTGGTCTGGCCATTCCATGGCAGCGACTGACGGCGGGTTTCCTCTCCGGTCGGGGCGTAGAAAATCAACTCGAGGGGATGTGCCTGCTCTCCAGCCAAACCTTCCGGGGCTGAGACTCGTAATTCATGGGCTTGGCCCGGCTTCACCCAGGCCCGGGTCGTCTCCAAGCAGAGGCGGGGAGGGGAGGCGGATTGGAGGGCGGGGTAACTTCGGGCGCTTTCCGAGCCGGACCAAGTTCTCTTTTTCAGGTCCTGATCGGAGAGACGGAAGATGGAGTGGCCGTCCCCATCATTTTCCCGAACGGAGGGATCGGTCAGCCACCGGAAGTCTCCTTCCGCGCTTTCTACGACAAAAGAGTACTTAATTTCGTCCGGATGCAGCCTTTCTTCCCGGTACCAGACTCCGGATTCCGTTTTTCGCATGGCAAAGCGCGGGTTGGTGATGCGACCTTGGTTGTTGTGGGCCCAGCCGTTGAAGTTGCCGGCCACATAGACATTCTTGGCCTCGGCCTCCGCCTGAAAACGAAAGAGAATCGATTCTCCCCGCTGCAAGGGAGGTCCGGCCACCTTGGCCTCCTCTGGAATCCGTTTTTCTTGGCCGCGTAGGCTTTTCACTTCTTGCCAAACCTTTTCCCAAGAACCCTGGAGGGAGACCGTTTTGGCGGAGTTTTGTCTTTCCCCGTTCGAGCCGCTGCAACTGGATAGGACGAGGACAAAAAACAGGGCACCAAAAACACGGCTCGCCGAGAGCCAGGCCGGCCTTAAATAAAACAGTCGCTTCAAAAGACTCCTATAAATGTTTTATCTGATTTAGGGGAAATGTCTTCGGCCATACCGTTTAACTGTTTAACATTCTACCCATTGAAAGCCCGCAGTTCCAAATTGAGGATCGTACGGTTGCCAGCGCCCACCATCCGATCCCTAGCGAAGGAGGCCAAGGTTTCGACCGCCACGGTCTCCATGGCCCTGAGAAATGATCCGCGGATCACCCCCGAAGTCCGGCAGCATGTGCAAAAGTTGGCCAAAAAAACCGGGTATCAGATCAACCCGGTAATTTCCCGCCTTCTTTCCCAGATGCGTTCGAGCCAATCCACGGCCCGGCAGGGAATTCTTGGTTTCCTGTCCACTTCCTCGCAATCCGAGGATGCTTCCAGCGCCTTCACTAAAACCTGGTTGGCGGCGGCCCGCCAGCGGGCGGAGGAACTGGGCTTTTGGCTCGATGAATTTACCTTGCACGAAAAGAAACTCTCCCCGGGCCGTTTGCTGGAAATTCTTGAGGCCCGCAACATCCGGGGGCTGATGTTGGCCGGGCCCTTCCTCGACCACTCGATTCCCCGGGATCTGTACGACATCCTGGGGCGCTCCAGCGTAGTCGTGGTGGGGGAGCGGACCTCGAAACCGGCCTTGGATTGTGTTTTGAATGACCAGTTTTTGACGACCGCCGATGCCGTCGCCAAGTGTCTGGCCTCCGGCTACCAACGGCCGGGCCTCTGCGTTCATCCGGATTTGGATGCGGTGGTGGAAAATCGGTTTTCGGCGGGGTTCCTGGTTTCGCAGAGACAACTTCCGGCTGACCGCCGGATCCCGGAACATCCTTACCAAGGGCGGGGCGAGAAGGAATTCGTGGCGTGGGTTCGCCGCCACCATCCGGACGTGATTCTGACCCTCCATCCGGAAATTAAAATTTGGCTGGATCGAATCGGGATGCCCTGTCCCCAGTCGGTCGGACTGGTTCATTTGGACCGGACTGAGGAGCTGACCGGTTGGTCCGGGATGAAGCAGGACCACGAACACCTCGGGGCCGCGGCGGTCGAAATGTTGATCAACCATCTCTATCACAACGAGGTGGGCATTCCTCCTTTCCAGCGTTGTCTTTTTCTCGGCTCCCGCTGGGTGGAGGGCCGGACCACGTTAAGAATGGCATCTTCCCGTAAGGTCGCTTCCAAATCCGGTGGCACTGGAAAGCAATCCATCCGAAAGTAAACAACCCAAAGGAGAAAATCCCTATGAAACCCCTCGCATCCATCCTCATCTTAATTCTGGCCGGTGGCCTTGCCTCCGGTTACGCCGCCACCCCCGGAGGGGATTCTCCGGATTCTCCCGAATATGCGGGCGACAAATGGGAGAGCGGTCAAAACGCCGGGAAGGGGTTTGTAGGCTGGAACATCGTTGCCTCCGGGTCGGAGGCGGGTGCCAAGATCGGCGACTCTTCCAAGCACTGCATGGGCATCAATACTTCCGCCGGCAAGGCGTTTGGCCTATTTGCAAAAGGCAAGGGAGCCAGCGTGGAGGCCTACCGGACCCTCGACGCACCCCTGGAGATGGGGCAAACGCTCGAGGTTCAGCTCTCCGTCAATTTCCGCAGCGGGAACAAGGGAATCGACCTGCGAAAAGTTGGCGACAATGCCACGATCTTCAACCTCAACATCGGCGCGGATGACTACAAGGTGAACTCCGCCACGGCGGGGAACGGATCCCTGGGGAACGAATATTCCGACAAAACAGTTCTGACTATCGTCTTCACGCAAAAGGATCCCACCGGGGGCACGTGGAAAATCACCCGGACAGGGGGGGTGAGTTCCACCCATGAAGGCAACTACGGGGGAGTCGCCGGCGGGTTGAAGTTTTATGTGATAGATACGGATCCCAGCCCGGAGAACGAGCTTTGGTTTAATCATCTTAAAATCACCGGCTCCGCCAAACCCTGACTTTTTTCGGGATGCGGTCTTTTTTCCGGAAGACGCCGGCCTAGGAAAGGGGAAGAGCTTGGCCCGTGGCGGGGTCGAAAAAGCAGGCCCGATCCGAATCCGCGCGGAAGGATCTCTGACTTCCGGCTTGGGCTTGGGCACTTTCCTCGGCCGTGCTGCGGATCACTAAGGAATGGCCGCTCGTCCGCACGTGCAGGTAGGTTTCCGCTCCCATCGGCTCCACCACATCCACGGTGGCGGTAAAGACCGCCGTTTCCTTGGGGGTCGCCTCGGCCAAATGCTCCGGTCGGATGCCCAGCACGATTTCCCGATCCCGATGGGAAGTCAGGCGCCGGGAGGACTCGGCCGTTAAGGACATCTGCACGGGGCCAAGGGAGCCTTCGGAGATTTTTTCCCGGAAGGCAAGGCGGTCGCCCGCCCCCACGAGGGAGCCCTGGAGAAAATTCATCGGGGGACTGCCGATAAAGCCGGCGACAAAGCGGTTGGCCGGATTCCGGTAAATTTCCATTGGGGCGGCAATCTGCTGCACCCGCCCCTGATGCATCACCACCATGCGATCCGCCATGGTCATGGCCTCTACTTGGTCGTGTGTGACATAGATCATGGTGCTTTGGAGGCGCCGATGAAGGCGGGTGATTTCGGAGCGCATCTCCACCCGCATTTTGGCATCCAGGTTGGAAAGCGGTTCGTCAAAAAGAAAGGCCTTGGGTTGCCGCACCATGGCTCGACCGAGGGCGACACGCTGCCGCTGGCCGCCCGAGAGAGCCTTGGGTTTCCGTCCCAGGAGGTTGTCCGGCTCCAAAAGGCCGAGAATCCGGGCGGCCTCATCGACGCGTCGGGTAATTTCTTCCCTGGGGAAGCCGCGCAGTTTCAGTCCAAAGGCGAGATTTTCGCGGACGGTCATGTGCGGGTAGAGGGCGTAGTTTTGAAAGACCATGGCGATATCCCGATCCTTTGGGGCGACATCGTTGACCTTGCGGTCCTCGATATAGATCGCCCCGGAAGTGATATTTTCCAGGCCGGCAATCATGCGGAGGGTGGTGCTTTTGCCGCAGCCGGAGGGGCCCACCAAGACCATAAACTCCCGGTGACGGATTTCGATGGTCACACGGTCCACCGCGGTCTTGCCCGGCCGGCCTTTTTCTCCAGGGTAGGATTTGACGAGATTTTCGATCCGAACCGAGACCATACGCTTTGACGCTGGACGAAGGTCTTCTGCGGGGCAATCCGCGGAGAGGTCTAACCGTTAATCAAAAATTTGGGCTTAAACCCGTGACTGGGCCTCAGGTTAGACTCCAACTCGTAATCAGTTATGGTTTAACTGGTAAATATTTCCAAACTTGATCAATACGCTTGCGAGGCAATCATTACCTTCATGTCTATACATAATTTTGTTAAGGCGAGGAAAATCTTAACCCTGTTTTTGGGATGTGTGGGTTGGTTCTTGGGTGGCGAAGCCAAGGCCCAATTTACTTTCGCCACGGACAACGCGGGCAACTCGGCTTACAGCGATGGGTGGGCCAGCGGGGACAACGGGGGATCTGGCTTTGGAAGCTGGACCATTTCAACCACGAACGCCGCCGCCGGTGTATTCATTGGAAATCCCGCCAACAATGGCATGGGGACCACCGGGATCGGCACCACGGCTTTTGGCCTGTTTTCTTCAGCCAATAACAGCGGGTATGTCAACGCGACCCGCGACTTCAACACGGGTCTGCAAGTTGGAGACACTCTCTCTTTTCGTTGGGCGATGAATTGGGACAGCTTTGGTGGAGCCAAAGGGTTTGATCTGAAAACCTCCACGGGCGCCAATGTCTTTAACGTGAATAATGGCGGTTCTTCAACCAACACCATTACTGCGGGGGCAGTAGCCTCCACTATGGGTGGATATGGAACGACTCCGATGCTGGTCACGGCAACCAGAACAACCAACGGCTACAGCTTTTCCATGACCAGCCGCACCAACTCCTCCGTGGTCTTTACTACCAACCTTGTGACGACAAGTGCGATTTCAAGAATCAACCTCTATGAAGGAAATCAGGGAGACAATAACGCCAACCGTAATATTTATTTTAACAATTTCGCCATTTCCAACTCGGGGGTTTTCAACCAGGGCGGGACCGTTACGAACGCCAACACTTTCACCGGCACGGGCAATCTTTCGGTGGGGAACAACACCACGATCGTAATGAGTGGGGGAGGGAACCAAAATTATTCCGGCACCACCACGATTGACGGAGGCAGCACCTTGCGCCTCGCCGGGAGCGGCACCTCTGGCTTCGTCAGCGCCATTTCCGGGAGCGGCGCGCTTTCCGTGGGCTCCGGCACGGTGACTCTTTCCGGGGCCAACTCCGGCTTTACGGGTAAAACCGCGGTCACCGGCGGAACTTTGTCCATCGATTCCGATGCTCGTTTGGGGGCGGCGCCGGGCGCGGCCACGGCGGACCAGTTGACGTTGGGAGGTGGCACCTTGGCGACCACCGCCAGCTTCAGTCTGGCCCAAAACCGGGGGATGACCCTGAGCAGCGGCTCAGTCAGCACCCTGAACGTCGCCGCGGGCACGGATCTGACTTATAACGGTGTGACGGCAGGAGGCGGGGGCCTGGGCAAAAACGGCACCGGCACCCTGATCTTGGGCGGGGCCAACGCGCATACGGGCCAGATGTTTTTGCGTGAAGGCACGATTCTTCTGGCCAATGACCAAGCTTTGGGTGGGGGCACCTTTATGTTTTCCTTTGCTACCAACACGGCCAAGACCTTGGCCAGTCTGGGTGGCGCCACCCGTCAGATCACCAATGCGATTCAGATCTATAACGATGCCACCTTGGGCCAGTCCACCGGCAACACCGGCTCTCTCAATTTTTCCGGAACAGTCGATTTGGGCAGTGATGCGGGGGTTCGGATTCTTACCACGGCCAGCGGCACAACTCACACCCTGAGCGGGGTTGTCAGTGGCACCCGTGGCATCGTTAAGAAAGGCGAAGGAACCCTGCTTTTGACCGGCAATAACACCTTTTCAGGTACAAACTATTTCGTCCAGGGAATCACCGCGGTTGCCGCAAACAACGGAGTTGGCACTGGAACCCAGTATCTCGGCGAAACTTGGGGTTCTGACGCTGCCACCCTTGTTCTGGCGGGATCCGGGATCACCATGGCCAATGCCATCGTCGTGCGGAGTGGTTCGTCCGGCACAAAAAGGATTGAGGCGTACAACACTTCGGGAACCTCGACCATGAGCGGGGTGATCACCTTGGACGCCAGCACCACCCTGGGAGCCAACTACGGGGGAGCCCTGGCCCTGACGGGTGCAACCGCGAACCTTGCCGCGGACACCATTCTCACCGTGACCAACAGTTCGGCGGTGACGATCGCCAACCAGTTGATCACCGCCGGGGATGCGCTTTTGGTGAAGCGGGGGAGCGGAACCCTGGCCCTCTCCAACGGGAGCAACTATGGGGATATGCGCTACGACCTCTACGGAGGTACTTTGGAGGTCTCCCAGGAAGGCAACCTTGGCAACGCCTCCACCTTCAAGGCCAACAAGGTGTATCTCGACGGGGGCACCCTTAAGGCCACGGAGTCCTTTGTCTTTCAGGCCAACAACGGAATCACCATTGGTTCCAACGGCGGCACTTTTGAGGTGGCCGCTACCAAGACCCTGGAACTGCAACAATACCTCAATGACATGTCGAATACCGGTGTCTCCCTCAGCAAAACAGGAGCTGGCACCCTCTCCTTGGCGCGCGGGACTTCTTACGACTTGAGCGGAACCACGTGGAAGGTAACGGAAGGAACGCTCAGCACCTGGAATCCAAACGGAAACCTTTCCGCCACCACGGAACTAGGCGGAGCCGCCACCACCGGGACGTTCCGGTTCCAAAAGTCGGACGGTGCCTTCAGCACCGACCGGAGCTTTCTGGTCAATGCGGGCGGAGGAAAGATTGATGTGGCGGCCGATGCCTTGACGGTGACTGGAACCCTTAGCGGCTCGGGCGCTTTCACGAAGGAGGGCAGTGGTCGCCTGACTCTTTCGGGGACTAACACCCTCAGCGGCAACACCACCGTGGCGGCCGGATCGCTGGTGGTAAATGGAACCTTGTCCAACAGCGAGGTCCTGGTCCAAAACGGTGCCTCGATTGGCGGTTCCGGCACGGTCAGCGCCCTGACCATTGCCTCGGGGGGCACGCTGGCCGCCGGAAACAGTCCCGGGGAGTTGACGGTGCTGGGCAACGTCATCTGGAATGGGGGCGGGAGTTACGACTGGGAGATTAACACCTTCCCCGGAACGGCCGGCACAAATTGGGACTTTCTAGATATTGGTGGCACGTTGACGATTAACGCTTCCGCGGAAAACCGGTTCATCATTGATGTTATTTCCCTCTTATCCAACAACAGCGCGTTGGGTTCGGCCGACGGCTTTGATGCGTTAAACAACTACTCCTTTGCGATCGCCACGGCCGCCGGGGGAATTTCTGCCTTTGATTCTTCCTGGTTCCAAATCACAAGTGGCAGCTTTGCCAACTCCATGAATCCGGCCGGTGCTACGGCTGCCGGATCGTGGGGCGTGGCCCGGGACGGCAACAGCATCATGCTCAACTATACGGCGGCCACCGCCGCCACCGCGATTCCTGAGCCGAATAGCCTAGCCCTGGTAGGGATAGGGCTTGTCGCCTTGGCCCAGCAAAGACGTCGTAAAGAGTAAATAAGATCCTCGGCGGGTCTGACTTGGAGGGTGGTTGTCTTTTAATGGTAATTTAACTGTAAAACTTACGGAACTTTGATTTTTAACTATGCGTGATTAGGTTACTGTGGATGAGGATTTTAGGTCTTTTTTTGGGCCCTGTTTCGTTGCCGCTTAAAAAGATCTTTTATTTTGGCTTAGGTTCTTTGGTTTTTATTCTCGTTTGGGGTGAGCCGCTACGAGCTCAAACCATTGCTGCCCAGGACAGTGCCACCAACGCCGCCTATAATGCTGGTTTCGGAAACTCAAACTCCGGAATCGGCTTTGGGGCTTGGAGTTACAGCGGTGCCTCCGGCACGGGATTTGCGGGCCGCTACATCAGTCCCACCAATACGAACGGCACCGTCTCGGGCATTTCCGGTTTTACCGGGAGAGCTTGGGCCTTGTTTGCCAACCCCACAAACTCCGGGGCTTTTGCCTCCGTGGCGCGCGGCATCTCCAACGGCTTGGGGGTCGGGCAGATCTTCAGCTTTCGGTGGGGGCTGAATTTTGATTCTGCCACGGCCAGCGGCAGCAAGGGATTCCGCTTGTTGGCCGGCGGCACCAATTCCAACAACGCCGTTCTTACTTTGTCCATGTCCAATAGTGCTCAGATCCGTGCAAACGGGGCCCTTTTGACAACCAACTACGGCAGTCAGTCCTTTGTCGTGAATATTGAGCGCCGGACCTCCACACAACTGCGGGTTTATGGAACCGGGCGGAATGGATCGGAGAAGTTCGACTTGGTGGTGCCCGTTTCCGGATCCTTGCCGGATCAGATCCAGTGGTATGCCCACCAGATGAGCAGCGGGGGCGAACGGGAGCCGAGATTTAGCGAATTTCAGATCGTGCAAAGCAATACCCCTTCGCCGGTTCCCACCCATGCCCTCATCACCGTTGCCGGGAGCTTTCAGGGATGGAACGCGGCCGCCACAAATACCGGCACCCTGAGCAACAACGTCATGTCGGCTGTCGTTGGTCAGACCAACGCCTACGCGCTAAACTACTACGCCTCCCAGGCCGGCTCCTTTATTTTTAAGTTCACTGACGGCACCTTCACCGGTGCCCGCAGTCCCTGGGGAACGTCCCCTTTGGCGGGCTATGCCATGACCCAAAAAGCCAATGGGGGTGATATTCCCCTAAACATCACCAACCGAGGCCTGTACACTTTCCAATTCAACACGGAAACCTTGGCCTACAGCGTGGCCCGTGCCTCCTTTGCTGACTACGCCGCTTTCGCCTCCGCCTACCGGATCGGGGCGGGAACCGAAGATGGGGACGGGGACGGGTTGACCAATCAGGAGGAGTTTGCCGCCGGGACCGACCCCTTGGCCGGCGATACGGATGGCGACGGTTTGACCGACAAGGCCGAAGCGGAGGGGGCGTTTGGCGCCTCTGTCTTCACCAACCCGCTCCTTCCCGACACGGACGGGGACGGGCTTCGGGATGGCTGGGAGGTCAGCAACGGGCTTGATCCCACCGACAATGGCACCGCCGTCTCCTACGCGAATTACACCGGGCTGACGGTGTCCGCCAACCCCAACGGGGCGGGTGCTGATCCGGATGGCGATACATTGACCAACCTGCAGGAACAGACAGGCAGCACGAATCCTCGCGCCGCCGGCGGACTGGCCTCCGCCTACTCCTCGATGGTCATCGCGGGAAATTTCACGTTTTGGAATCCTGGGTTAACCGACCTCTACCGCATGAATCTAACGGCCAACTGGACCTGGGAGGGAATTCTTCATTTGGCCGCACCCCTCGCCGATCCCCGTTTTCAATTTGCCGCCAACGGCAGCTGGGCGGACAAGTGGGGGGAGGATAACGACCCCGCGGACGGAGTCGCCGAAAAGAACACTAGCACGGGCCACGTCCGCGGGCTTACCAATGTGATCACGGCCAGCAATCCCTGGGCCCGGGTCACTTTCAACGAATCGACCCTCGCCTACAGCCTCACTCCCATGCCGGCGACGGATGCGGATGCGGACGGGCTTCCGGACTATTACGAGGCCTTTTACGGGGCTCGCCTAAATCCTGCGGTGACGGATCTGGACCCCTCGGTGGATTCCAACGGTGACGGCCTCACCAACCTGCAGAACTTTCAGGCGGGCACGCTTCCCGTCGGCAATGGGGCTCCGAATTACAGCGCCTTGGCCCAGCGCTGGAGGGAACAGCATCTGGCTTCTCCCGAGCGATCCAACGCGGTGCTCTTTTTGGGCAGTTCGAGCATCCGGCGGTGGGAGTCCCTCAAGCGCGACTTGGCGGATTTCGATGTGATCCAGCGGGGAAGCGGTGGCTCCAACTTTGAGGATTTGAACCAACTGATCCACCCCTTTGCCGTCCAACTGGCCCCGCGGGCCGTGGTCATCTGGTCCGGGCTCAACGATATCTACAATGGGGCCACCGCGGACATGGTTTTCGAGCGTTACCTTCGGTTTACCCGCACCCTCAATCGCTTGCTGCCCAACACCAAAATTTTCTTCCTTGGCATGACCCTCAATCCCTCGTTCGCGGCCAATTCGGCACAAAACACCGAGAGACTCAATGCCAACACCGCCATCCAGAATCACGTCAACACCTCCGGCAACGCCACTCTTTACTACGTTGACCTTCCCGCCTCTTTTGAGAACCGGCCGGTGGGAAATTCCGCCTCCCCGGCGCCCGGGGATCTTTGGGAGTTGTTCGTGGACGACAAACATCTGAACCGCGCGGGCTACGAAGTCTGGAAGACCGTCATTCGACAGGCGCTGGTTTCCGGGGGTGTCTTGGCGGACCGGATCCCGGCCTCTCCTCCGCTCGCCCCAGCGGGGGGAAAGAGGATTCTTTTCGACTTCGGACCAACGGATGGGACGAACGGGGACCCGACGAATGGGGAAGATGGGAACGGGTACCGATGGAACAACTGGCACAGCAATGCGATCGGCGGGTCAAAAATCATTGCCGGAGAAAAGGTGGGAAATCTTGTCGATGCCCAAGGAAACGCCACCGGGGTGACGCTAACCTTGACCGGGGATTTTCAGGTGAACGGCAAGTTGACGGGGGGGTTGATGTCGATCCCTTCCCAGGCCCTGGGGAACCTAGGGGTGGTCAGCGCCACGCAGGACTTCTTTTACACCTCGGCGGACAACGCGGTGGGCGGCGGGGACGATGACGTGTCCGGGGGATTCATGGTTTCGGGGCTGAACCCGGCGCTATCGTACGACCTGAAGTTCTTTGCTTCCCGCTCCGCCACCGATGCCCGGCGGACTTTGTATGAGGTCTACGGGGCCTCCTCCAACTCGGTGATTTTGCAAACCACCGGAACTGGGATTGGAGTGGAGCGGGGCAACGGCAACGACAAAAACCTGGCGGTCTTAAGCTCGGTCCGGCCCAACGCTTATGGGGAAATCTTCGTGGATATGTCGGCTCTGGTGGAGCCAGGCTCCAGTATCTTCGGTTATCTCAACGCGATGGAGATCCGAGTGGTCTCCCCGTACGAAAGCTGGGCGAGATCTCGGGGGCTGACCCCGGGCGTCAACAGCGCCCTGGTCAGTTCCAACCTGGAAACCTTTGCCTTGGACGGCAGTTCCATGGAGCAGGCCGGCCTGCAGGGCAAGGTGCGGGGTCTACCTGCCGCGGGCTCCGGCGGAAGGTCGCTTAATTTGAGTCTTCCGGTGCGCAAGGGGACCGTCTTCAGCGGATCCACCTCGCTCTCGGCCACGCAGGACGGGGTGACGTATGAGGTTCTGGGCAGCAGTGACCTCATCAACTGGAACCTGCCCGTGGAGCTGGTTTCAGCAGGGGACAGTACGGGGTTAACGGCCCTGAGCGACCCCACTGGCTACGAGTACCGCAAATTCCGGATCAAGGATGACAGCGGCACCCTGACCAAGGGATTCCTGAAGACCGCGATCCGGGCAGCGACCAACGGGGCCGTGCCGGCGGTGGCGGGCAAGGCTTCGGTCTCGGCCTCCTCCTACTCCGCTATGCAAGGAGTGCAGGTGCAGGGCGGGATGGTGGAATATTTTGACGGGGGCGACTGGATCAAATATTCAGGGGTGGATTTCGGCAACGGGGCCACCAGCGTGACCTTCTCCGCTTCCAAGAGCGGAAGCGGGGGAACGGTGGAGATCCGGCTGGGCAGCCCGACGGGGAGATTGATCGGCACCTTTACGCCGCATGACTCGGGGGGATGGGGGAACTACCAGGAACAGTTGACTCAGCTGAGCGGCTTTGTCAGCGGAGTGCAGGATGTCTACTTGGTGGCGGTGGGCGGCACGGGGGTTTGTAACCTAGAGTCGTTCCGCTTCTCCCAGTATGTGCTGACGTGGAGCGACGAGTTCAACGGCACAAGCCTGAACACCACCAACTGGGCGGCGGTGGATAATGGCGATGTGGCCAACGGAGAGCTGCAATTTTACACCCCTCGGACCAACAATGTCAGCGTCACCAACGGCGTGCTTCAATTGACGGCGCAGAGGGAGAACTACACCGGGCAGGGGCCGTGGATGTCGGCTCCCAAAACCACGTCCTACACTTCTGGTCTAGTCGAAAGCCTGAACAAGGTTCAACCGCAGTACGGGAAAATTGAGGCCAGCATGAAGATCCCGCAGGGGGCGGGGCTTTGGCCGGCGTTCTGGATGATGGGGGTGAGCTATTTCACCCCTGGGGTAGGTTGGCCGCTGAATGGAGAGATCGATATCATGGAGTATTCGGGAGCCAGTGGAGGCTTTACGGCGGCGTTTCACACCGGGGCCTACAACTATATGAACGGGGGAGGGGGAGTCACCAATACGCAGGGATTTTCGGTGCCGAACCACAGCACGGAATTCCACGTGTACGGCATCGAATGGACGCCGACGCGCTTGGCCTTTTACGTGGACGGAAAAATCATTCTCGAGGCCAAAAAATCCCAAATGGGAGGCAGTGCCGCCCAGTGGCCTTTCGACCAACCTTTCTGGCTCAAACTGAACCTCGCTGTCGGTGGACCGTACGGGGGTGATCCCACCTCTGGATCCTTCCCGAAAACCATGGAAGTGGACTGGGTGCGGGTGTATCAGGAGCTGTCCGCAAATTAGGTTGTCTTAATGGAAGTCTATACAGAAAACAAAGCAATAAAAAATCATAAGTATCTATCCATCATATTTTTTAAGTGTTAAACGTAGCTTTGTTTGAAATAAAATGTGAGCTGATATAATTAAAATATGAGCAAATTATGGCTCCGATACTCTTGTCTTGGCTTAGTTTTGCCCATCGTTTTTCTATCGGCTCCGTTGCTTCCTTCTATCGGAGTCTGTGCAGGGGTCGGCCTAGACAACGCTGCTAATCCTAACTATTCACCTGCGGGACAATCTCTGCCCTTGAATACTTGGGTGGACTCCGGGCACGTTTCCGGTTCAGCGTTCGGGGGCTGGTACTTCGAGGGGAACGGCAGTTGGGCCATCGGAACATCCAACCAAGCTTCCTTGGGATCTGGCTCCTCGGGAATTGATACGGGAGGAAAGTCCCTGGTCGTCCGCGGTTTTAATTCGGCCACCACCAATGGCTACGCCAAAGCATCCCGATATATTGAACAGGGGGGGTTGTCTGCGGGCCAATATTTTTCGGTGGATATCGCGGTAAATTACAGAAATGGATTTAAGGGACTCGATGTTTTTACCCGTGATGACGCCGCCAATACGGAAACCCAGATTTTTAACTTTAACATTGGGGGCGACGATTACGTTGTCAGTCAAGCGGCTACTGCCAACGGCAGCATCGGGAATTCCTACAGCGCGGACACGGTCTTCAACATCCGATTCGATCAAACGACTTCCTCAGGAGGAACTTGGACGATTACCCGTTCTGGGGGTGTGGCCGATGTGGATACCGGTACCTTTACGGGGAACGTCCGAAAAATTGCTTTGTATGTCGGAAATACGGACAGTGGAGACGAAAATAATTTAGTGTTTAACAATCTCAAGGTCGGCCCTTACCAAGTCTTGGATTTTTCGATCAACATGCAGGCGAAGATTGCCAAGGGGGTGTTCACCCCCGCTTCGGGCCACACCCTTGAAGTCAAAGGAGACTTCAACAGCTGGGGAAGTGGTAATCCGTTGAGCGATCCTGATCAGGATGGCATTTACACCACATCGTTTTTAGTGGCGGGAGCATCCGGCAGTGTCTTCCCTTACCGTTCTTTTGCCAACACCGCGACCAACGGAATCAGCTGGGAGGATCGGTGGCAGGTTTGGAACGCCACGGGTGGAGCCAGTGGCGGGAGTCACAATCGGTCTCTTGTTTTGGGGGCGGATGGAGGTACTCAAAGCATCAGCATTTATTTCGGGGACGATGACGGAGTTGGTCCTGTGATTACCAGGACTGGTTCGGCGACGGTAAATTTGTCCGTGAATGATCCGTATTCGGATGACGGTGCCACCTCCGTGGATCTGTTGGATGGAAACTGTGAGGTGACCACAACGGTTTCCCCGTCGGGAACTCTGGCAACGATCACGCAGTCTCCAGGTACCTACACGATCACCTACAATTCAATGGATGCCGCTGGGAATTCAGGCGCGCCAGCAACGCGAACGGTGGTGGTGGCCTCAGCTGCCAATGACGGCTACGACGCATTTATTTCGGGCAAAACGACCAACTCCCAGACTCTGGCGGAGTATGCTTTCGGTGCCACGGAGGTTGGGGTTCTGGCCACGGGTAATCGTCCGCAAGTTGCTGCTACGGGCGGCAACTTGGTGCTGTCCTACAACGTCCGCGTGACCAACCCGGCTCTCGTCGTGGTGCCTCAACTGAGCACGGACTTGTCAGGGTTCGCGACCAGCGGGGCGATCACCGTCAGCACCAATGGACAAATCACCAGCAACGGCATTCTCCTTGAACAACGCACTGCCAGCGTGCCGGTTGACAGTGTTCCACGAAAATTCCTCCGCCTCCAGGTCCAGCGCGGCCAATAATTATTAATCCTTCACTGAATCATCGAGTCCAAAGGGATTTCGGTGATTGCCCTATTTTTGGGGGCCGAAATCCAATGGTGCGAAACTCTGTTTTATAATCTGAGAGGCACGCAAGGTATTGGGCTTAGGTGGGGATTCCTTGTTCGTTGCTAGGCATTGGAGGTTTTTCAGCCGGGTTAAGAACCGATATTTTGCCGAGTAGATCACCGCAGAATCGCCGGCAAAGCACCGAAAAAGCCGCCGGGATTATAAAAAAACCACTTTTAATCGTGGGATATCCATTTTGGGTCGAAAAAAGGGATTTCGCCGACTCTGGTGGCTTTTTTTATGGGCAGATAGAGACGTTTCCTGCTTTCGTAGGGCTAGGAAAGACCTGTTTTGGCCAGAAGTAAGACCGTGAATTTACAGGTAAACCAACCTGGAAATGACCGGGAAATCGACCGGGAATTGTAAAAAACCCCGAAAAAATGGGGCGAAAACCCCCTGAAAATCTCCCAAAAACCGTTGCCTCTCCATTTGAGTCAACTCGCATACTTTTTGCGATACTACTGAGTACAATTTGAGTCAGGTGGGGTCGATTTCGTCCGATTTGGAAAAAATTTAAGTCGATGTGGGTAAATGTGAATCGGTGTAAAAGATTTTCTATCAGTGTCTTACGAAACCGTTGCTCTACCGCTGAGCTACTCCGGCAGATTGGATATCGTATCCCATCCGGAGGGCGTTTGACAATCAGACCGCTTTTTTGCGTTTACGGCTCGAGGTGGCGACCACTTGGGAAAGGGTTTGGGGATCGTGGCGCAGGATGTTTTCCGGGATGGAGTCCTGGATGAGGAAGGGATCGGGACCGTGGCAGGCGAGGGTGCTCCCGCGGACAAAATGCATACGAAAACGAACTTCGGTGAAGTCAGACCGCCCTTTGTGGCGCTGTTGCTGGAGGAGTTGCATGCACATCTCGATCATGGCGTCGAAATCAGGCAGCATCCCGGTGGTTTGACGGTTGGGATCT
>JBEANM010000002.1:0-26481 GCA_041165425.1 Verrucomicrobiota bacterium | reverse complement strand
GTGGCCGGGCACGAGCAGTAGCTTGGCTTGGCTCCAAGCGGCTGGAATGGGGCCGGACTCATCCAAAAGTTGGGTGGCGCGGACAGGGCGGAGACGTTGAGGGAGACCAAAAGCGAGCATGGCATCGGGTTCCAGACAAAGGAAGGCGGTGTCAGGATGGTAGTAGACGGGGCAACCAGCCCAGTCGGCGAGATCGGCGGCGTCCCAGATGTGGTCCCAGTGACCGTGGGTAAGGAGGAGGGAATCCGGTTTGAGCTTTTTCTTTTTCAGAAAGTCGAGAAAACCTTCGGGTGCGTCGATGGCGAGACGGTGGCCGCCAAGATCGACCAAGTAGGCGTTAGTGGCGGCCAGGCCACCGGTGTAGGTCGAAGGTTCAGACATCATTCCTCATTCTTAAAGCGGTTCGCATATGTTTACGATTACGTTTACGAAACCGTAAAGCGGCTGTCTTGGGCGGAGAGGCTGGGTTGGAGCGGGAAGGAGAAAGCGTTAGGATTGCGGGAATGAAGCCTCTTTGGATGGTGGCTGTGCTGACTGTGTTCACGGGAGGGGTGTGGGCGGAGGAGAAGCCCAAGGAAGAACAGAAAGATGAGCCCGCGGGTTTAAGTGCGGAGGAGAATCTGAAGCTGGGGCGGGGGATGGCTTTTCAGGCTTTTGCCGCGGAACAACAAGAAGCCTGGAGGGCGGCCAAGGACCTTTATACCGCGGCGCTGGAAAAAGCGCCGGAGATTCCCTGGATCAGGCTGCGGCGCGGGTTTTGCTTGGTGAAGCTTGAGGATCTGGAGGCGGCCCGGCTGGATTTTGAAAAAGCCGTTTCGCAGGGGATTTCGCAAGACAAGAACGATGCGATCAACGATCTGCAGAGTCTGATCACCTTACGGTCCAAGGCCGGCCCGATGGCGGAGTTTCGGGATCCCAAAGCGGCGATTGCCCTCTCCATTCGTCTGGTGGATCTGGATCGCAACACGGACAACATTCTCTTGGAGGCAGCCTGTTTGGCGGAGTCGGATCAGTATATGCGAGCCCAGGAGCTGCTGGTGGGGCGGTTGCGGGAAGTGGAGGGCGCGGAGGAAAAGGTGCGGCTCAAGGAGGCTATCGAGACGTTCCGGCGGCAGAGCAAATTCGGACCCGCGCTGGAGGGGCTGGAGTTGGAAAAAGAAGGTAAGTTTTTGGAGGCGCTGGATCGCTACACGGCGGTGTTGGATCAGGCTCCCGACACGGCCTGGGTCTTGGTGCGACGCGCGCACTGTCTGGCCAAGACGGGAGATCCGGCCGGAGCGAAAGCAGATCTGCGGCGGGCGATGCGGCTGATTCCCGAGACCGCCACCGACCGGGTGATGCTGGCTTGGGCGAAAGCGACTTGTCCTTATCTCGAATATCGGGACGGAGCCGGGGCGGTAAGTCTGGCCAAGCGAGCGATCCAGGATGAGCCGCTGATCCAGACCTATGGAATTCTCGCCGCGGGCTACGCGGAGCTGGGGGATTTTCGTAAGGCCCAGGAGACGGTGATGCTGGCCCTAAGCAAGGGGCCGACTCCTGAGGAAAAGAAAATGCTCGAGGAAAAGCTGGCGCAGTTCCGCGAGAAAAAATCCCGCCGGGACGAGTGGGCCCCCCGGGTCGAGAGTTCCGACCCCGCCTAAGGTTTGGTCGCGCCAGTTTTTTCGGCTAGCACCCTTGGATGTCATGGAAGCGTATCGGGGGAATTCTGGCAGCCGTGTGGCTGGCGGGGTGCGGCAAGGGCGGAATGGATAAAAGTCTCCTGATCGACCGGGAAATCTTTTTCGGCAACCCGGCGCTGGCCAGCCCCCAGGTTTCGCCGGATGGGCGGCACGTGGCTTTTCTCAAGGAGCGACATGGCATTCTGAATCTGCACCTGGTGGCCTGGGGGCAACCGATTGAAAGTGCCCGACCTCTGACGGATGAGAAGGAACGTCCGCCGGCGGGATTTACGTGGACGAGGGATTCGAGGTTTTTGCTGATTTCGCAGGATTCGGGGGGGGATGAGAATTATCGGCTCCGCCGGTTGGATATGGCGGCGCCGGCAGATCCCGCCACGGGGTTGCCGGCGAGGCAGGAGGTCCCGCTGCGGAAAGGGGCGCGGGCGATGGTCATGGCCCTGCCGAAGGCCCGGCCCGGGGAAGCGCTCCTGTTGGTGAACGAAAGGGATGAAAAGTTTTTCGACGTGGAGAAATTGAACCTCGAGACTTTAGAAAAAACGCCCGTCTGGGAGAACCGGGAGGGGTGCGCTGATCTAATCGCGGATTTGGATGGAAAGATCCGCTTGGCGACGCGGATGACGGCGGACGGGGGCACCGAGCTTTTTCGGGTCAACGGCAAAAAACTCTCTCCACCCATTCTGACGGCGACCTGGCAGGAGGGGATGGGGGGCTTTCGTTTCCGTCCCGGAAATCAGACCGCCTATTTGGAGACGAATGTGGGAGAAGAGCACGATCTTTCCTACTTGGCGGAGATCGATCCGCAGACGGGAGAGCTGCAGAAGCTGGAGTCGGACCCCTTGGGGCGAGTAGACATATCGCGGGCCGCGTTTTCCGAAGTGACGGACGAACTGGTGGGGACGGTTTACCTCGATGACCGGAAAAGGAATTATTGGCGAGACGACGGATTTGCGGAGGATTTTCAGTATCTCCGTGGCCGGTTTCCGGGCCAAGAGGTGGGTTTGGCCGATATGTCGGGGGACGACCGGAAGTGGATGGTGCTGATCACGGCGGACACCGATCCGGGAACCTATTATTTCTTTCATCGGGACGGGAGGGATCTCGTGAAGTTCGGCGAACTTCGGCCGGATCTGCCCAAGGACCGGCTATCGCCCATGATGCCGATTCGTTACGCCTCTTCCGATGGTCTGGAAATTCCCGCTTATCTGACCCTGCCCAAGCACCGCGAAGGCAAGAACCTGCCGCTTTTGGTGATGCCCCATGGGGGGCCTTGGGCGCGGGATTACTGGGGATACAACGGGAACGCCCAGTTTTTCGCCAATCGGGGGCTGGCGGTGCTGCAGCCCAATTTTCGGCAGTCGACCGGCTACGGGAAAAAGTTTTATGCGGCCGGGCGGCACCAGTGGGGGGAGAAAATGCAGGATGATCTGACCTGGGGGGTCAAACATCTGGTGGAAAAAGGGGTGGTCGATCCCAAGCGGGTGGCGATTTATGGTGGTAGTTACGGCGGGTATGCGGCTTTGGCGGGATTGGCCTTCACTCCCGATGTTTATGCGGCGGGGGCTTCCTTCGTTGGCCCTTCCAATCTTTTCACGCTGTTGAACTCGATCCCGCCGTACTGGGAATCCGTGCGAAGGCAGTTTGACTATTTTGTGGGGAATCCGGCGGAGGCGGTGGACCAGGAAAGGCTGAAGCGGCAATCCCCGTTGTTCTCAGTGGAGAAAATGAAGGCGCCTCTTTTGGTGGTGCAGGGCGCGAACGATCCCCGGGTGAAGAAGGCGGAGTCTGACCAGATTGTGGAGGCCTATCGGAAGCGGGGTTTGGTAGTGGAGTATTTGGTGGCGGAGGATGAGGGGCACGGGTTTGCCCGCCCCGATAACCGTTTGGCGGCGATGCTGGTTTTAGAGAGGTTCTTGCACCGGCACGTGGGAAGCGACCTGCAAAAAGAGGCTCCCGATTGGATGAAAAAGAAGGCCCAAGCTCTGGAAAAAGCCGGCACGGTGCAGGGCGGAGGCAAAAAGTAAAAAAATTCGGCCGGACCGTCGGGCCAGTTTGGTGGACAAATTCACATGTGCTTTTTTCGAGGAGAAACGTCGGAATACCCTCAAGTTATTGACAGCAAACTTTCGCCGAAGGCGGTTTGGAATTGGTTGTTTTCGTGGCTGGATTAGGAATGATTCCAGTTCATTGAAAGAACAGAGTCTGGTGAGGGAGGCGAAAGCTTGCTCTCACTTGAAGGCTCTCAGGATAGCCCCAGGTAACTGGGGAAAGGTCGGAGCGACTTGACGGCTCTGGCCCCCAAGTTGGATCACAAGTCCATCCTGGGCATGTCTCACCGAATCCCGCGGCCGGGGTCGCACCCGGAAAGCATCGGGCGAATTGACAGCCGAAAGGCACAACGAGCTCGGTGTCCGTAGAATGCGAATTAGGGGTTCGAGAGTTTGGCGGCGATAACTAAAGAAACCGCACGCTAATCCAGTCACGTTGGGAAGGCAGTTTCGGCCTTTCTGGCGAACACAGACGCTCCAAGAAAAGGGCGCTGGTTGCTGCTGTGAGAAACGTCAGGTGTCCGTGGTCAGTCTGAGTATGGGAGTGTGTAAAAGCTCCTGTCTCCAAGGTTCCCCCTGATGCGGGGGGAAAACGAAAGGGGCTGGTAGACGGATAGGCAGGGTCAGGTGGTCGGACCGGCGGGTCTGGCCTACAAAAACCTGGCTCTGGGTTTGGGAGGCGCAGCCGAGAGGGGCGTCGCCCAACTACGAGGAAAAAGCAACCTGAGAGGTAAGAAGCTAGACCCGTGGCGGAGGGTCAACGCGGCGCCAAAAGCGCTGGCCGTCCCTCCGATCATAGGCGGTGATTCACAAACAAACCTGTCACAGGGTAATTCTCGTGGGTGAGTCAACGCCGTGTTTGGCGCGCCCGTGCCGGCAGGTACGGACCGAACCAAGCAAAGAGGCTTCACTCAATAGACTGCGATCAGGGATGGTCGTGGCGGCCCTGCTATGAGGCCGAAACTTCTCCCCCGCCGTGACGCGGGGGCGGTGAATAGCGTCGGGGAACTGGCAGCCGAATGAAGAAGCAGGATCGGTCGAAAGACAGGTCCAGGCGCCAAATAGCCAGTCGATGGGGAAGAGAGCGTGGCGAACTCCCACTCCCGTATGAACCCTTGGAGGCAAAACCTCCAAGGGTTCTTTTTTTGTCCAAAGCCCTGCCGGGCAAGGCCTAGGAGTTTGCAAAAATCGCTGTTTCCGATCGGGAAAGTCGTTGACCCACGTGGGTTAAAGTGGTTTAATTTCTAGCTCATCTTATCCGGAGGTTCATGTGGCTAAAAGGTTAGGCATCAAAGCGAAACTGCGGTCGGAAATCGGGGGGCGTCGGCCCCACCGGATCCGGGCGAACGGGCGTGTTCCGGCGGTTCTCTACGGAAGCGGCAAGGCCGAGGCGCTGGAGCTGAACGGTCGTGAAATTGCCGAGGCTCTGTTGGGGGCTTCTTCCGATAGCGTTCTCGTGGATCTGACGGTTGAAGGCGAAGGTGGTGCGGTCACCAAAAAGATGGCGCTGATCCGCGAGGTCCAGCACGACCCGCTCAAAGACACCATCGAGCACGTGGATTTTCATCAGGTGGAAGAAAACAAGAAGCTCCGAGTGGATGTGCCGGTGCACGAGGTGGGGGAGGCCGTGGGGGTCCGTACCGGCGGCGGCATTCTCGACCACGCTCTCCGCACGTTGCGGGTGGAGTGCCTGCCGAAGGATCTGCCCGACCGAATCGATGTGGATGTCTCCGCCCTCGAAGTGGGGCAGTCGATTCAAGTGAGCGAGGTAAAACTTCCCACGGGGGTTACGGTGCTCAATGCCAAGGAACTGCCGGTCTTCATGGTGCTCTTGCCGACGGTGGAAGAGGAGCCGGTGGCCGGGGCCGCGGCGGCCGCGACCGAGCCCGAAGTCATCCGGGAAAAGAAGGATGGCGAGGAAGGCGAAACGGCAGGGGAAAAGAAGGATGCGAAGGAACCCGCGAAGGCGGAAGCCAAGGAGGGAGCCAAGAAGGAACCGGCCAAGAAGTAAGCGGCGGCAGTTTCCATGGAGATCTGTCTCGTCGCCGGATTGGGAAACGAGGGTTCCGCATATCGGGGAACCCGTCACAATTTCGGTTTCGAGGTGGTCGACCGGATGGCCGCCAAGCAGGGAGTCACCTGGGAGAAAAGCCGCCATGCCAAGGCATGGGAGGCCCGTTTGCCGGGAAACCGGATCCTGCTCAAGCCGACCACGATGATGAATGCCTCCGGAGAGGCTATGCGGGCGGCGGTCGATTGGTGGAAGGTTCCTTTGAAAAATTTTATGGTGATCGTCGACGACATCGATTTGCCCTTAGGCCGTCTGCGCCTCCGGGCGGAGGGCTCCAGCGGGGGGCATCGCGGTCTCGAATCTATCGAGACCCTGTTAGGGACACGGGAGTTCGTTCGCCTGCGTGGCGGGATTGGACGCCCGGCGGAACATCGGGAAGCCGCGGATCACGTTTTGGAAACTTTTACCCAAGAGGAGCGGCCCGTGGTCGCCCGGATGGTGACGGCGGCCGCGGAAGCGGTGGAGGCCTGGTGGCAGGACGGCTGGGAGGCCGCCCTTCCGTTGGGCAACCGGAAAGTGGAGGCATGAAAACATACGACCTGTTGGTAATTTTGGATCTGGCCGGCAAAGAGGAGTCTCTCCCCGAGGCTTTGGCCGTGGTGGAGAACGAGGTGAAATCCATCGGCGGGCGGGTGATCCGCACGCAAAAAATGGACCGCAAAAAGTTTGAGTACGTCGCCGGTCCTTTGGAGTCCGGATTTTATGCCAACCTGACGTGTCATCTTCCTTCGCAGGAAATCGGCAAACTCCGCGGCAAGCTGGAACTGTGTGCTCCGGTGTACCGGCATTTGCTGGTGGCGGTGGGAGAGGGCGAGGGCAAAGCGAAAGCCAAGGCGACCGCGGAGGCCGCCGCTTAAGGAAAACGACCGTGGCCAGTCTGAACAAAGTTTTTTTGATGGGGAATCTCACCCGGGACCCGGAGGTGCGTCATACGCCCAAGGGTACGGCCGTGGGGGATTTGGCCATGGCCATCAATCTTACCTACCGGGCCCAAGACGGGACGGAAAAGGAGGAGGTCTGTTACGTGGATGTGGTGGTTTGGGGGCGTCAGGCGGAGACCTGCCGGGATTATCTATCCAAAGGGGCACCGATTTTTGTGGAAGGCCGGCTCCAGCTCGACCAGTGGGAAGGTCCGGAGGGCGAAAAAAAGAGCCGTCTTCGGGTGCGAGCCGACCGGGTGCAATTTTTGTCCCGAGGCGGGGGTGGCGGTGGACGCGGGCCTCGGGCGGAAGGCGGCCCGGCTCGGGAGCGGGGCGGCGATTCTCAGGCTCCTGCCAAAGCGCCACCGGCGGAAGCCGCCGATGATGATGTTCCTTTTTAACCCAACGCAAGGAGTCCAACCATGAACCTCGAAGTCATCCTGAAAGGCCCTGTCCGCGGACTGGGCGCCGAAGCCGATCTAGTCAAAGTCCGTCCGGGCTATGCCCGTAATTTTCTTTTTCCCAACGGCCTGGCCGCCCCGGTCACCGCCTCGAGCAAGAAACAGCTCGAGGCCTTGAAAAAGCGTCGGGCGGAGCGTGAGGCAGCCGAGACGGCGGAGGCGGAGGAAAAGGCGGGTCGTTTGGCCCGGGTCGTGCTGAATTTTGAGCTGAAACAGGCCGAGGACGGTGCTTCCAAGCTGTTCGGATCCATCACCACCGGTGAAATTGCAGCTGCTTTGGCCGAAAAAGGTTTTTCGGTGGAGAAACGGGATATCGATCTGTCCAAGGTGCTGAATCAGGTCGGGGACCATGAAGTGGTGGTGCATTTGGGTTACTCAGTGAAGAGCACGGTTAAGGTTAAAATCGCCGGTAAGTCCGAAGAGGGGGCCGAAAAGGCACCCAAGGCGAGAAAGAGCCGGAAGAGCGCAACCGACGAAGGCAAGATCTCGAAAGAGGAAAACGACTAATTCGGCTTGGTTAAGTATTTAATAATCAATAAGTAATAAATTAGTTAAGCTGCTATCGACAAACGCTTATTGATAGCTATTTACGCAGTTTACCGTGAAAAAATCGGGTAATGCATCGGGTGTGCTCAGAAGGGCTATTTTTGGCCTGAGGGGACCCCTTTTTGTCTTAGCTGGCTTTTATCTGGCGGTTTCCTTGGTGTCGGCTCAGCAGGCGGAGCCTGAATCTCCCGCCCAACCCAGTCAGACCCGGGCCAAAACCTTCGTTCCTTCCCCGTCCGCCTCCGATCGGACAGCAGGCGCCGGACAAATTAAGATCCTGGAGATCGAGTTCTCCTCACGGCGGGAGGATGTTCCGATCAACGAGGACAAAATCCGGCAAAACATGCGGAGCACCCAAGGGGGGATCTACGCCCAGCAGACCGTCGACGGGGATATTGAGAGCCTTTACGCCACGGGGGACTACAGCAACGTGCAGATCGTGACCTCGGAGATGAGGTCGGAGGATGGTGAGCGGGGTGTGCGGTTGTCCGTCTTGGTGGATCCCAAAGTGCGCGTTTCCGAGGTGGAAGTGAAACGCAAGCGGGCGGACGGTGGCATGGATGACCAGTTGTCGGTCGACAAAGAGGATTTGTTGGACCTCAAGCTCAAGGCCCTGACCGCAAGCGATGAGAAGGGAGCACAGGCTCTGGCCAATGCCTTTAAGAAAAAGGAGACCGTGACCAAGTCGGGAGACATTCTTTCCGAGGAGCGACTCCAGCGGGACGCAGTCGCCATGGAGGATTTTTACCGGGATAAGGGCTACAAGGACGTAAAAATCAATCCCGTGACGACCCCGGTCGAAGGAGGGGAGGCCAAAGTGACCTTTGAAATCGACGAGGGACTCCGCGGCTTTATTTCCAAAATCCGGTTTATCGGGAATCAGGCGGTCACATCCGAGGAGTTGACGAAGGTGGTGAAGCTTAAGCCCCGCGCCTGGTGGCAGATTTTCAGCAAATCCGACCGGTATGAGGAGTTGGCGATGAAGGACGACATTGCCCGGCTGAAGAATCACTATCTCAACCGGGGATATATTGATGTCAGCGTGACTGGATCCATTGATCTTCCCCGCACCGCCCGCAACGAGGAGGCCCAAGCGGATGAGGCCAAGCGCGACGAAACCCGACCGGAGGATTTCAATCCGGACGACATTCCCGCGGAAGATCTCATCCTGACCTACCGCATTGAGGAGGGGAGGCAGTACCGGGTGGGCAACCTCACGGTCGACGGCAACACGTTCTTTTCCTCCGACGATTTGCAGAACGAACTCCAGAACAAGTCCAAGCTCAAAGAAATTTTTGATCAAGTGGAGCTGAAGATGATCAAGGTCGATGGGTTGCAACCCGGCGAAGTGTATTCCGTCAACGGATTGCAGGCCTCGATTGAAACCCTGCAGGACAAATACGGGCGGCGTGGATTCCGGGAGGCCCGCATCGAAGCCCGTCTTCAGCCGAACGTTGAAACCGGCATGATCGACGTCAATTTTGGCGTCAAGGAGGGGGAGAAGTTTTACGTCGATAAAATTGAGATCCAGGGCAATACGATCACCAAGGACAAGGTCATCCGCCGCGAGATTGATTTGGCCCCCGGTGAGGTTTTCGACACGGTCCGGGAACGATCCAGTAAGGCCAAGATCGAGGGGTTAAATTACTTTTCCAAGGTGGAGACGTATGCGGAGGAAACGGATGTACCCAATCGCCAGAAGCTAATTGTCCGGGTGGCGGAAAAGCCCACAGGAGAGGTGAGTTTTGGTGCCGGATTTAGCTCCGTGGAGTTGTTGACCGGAAACATCACCCTTGGGGAAAAGAATTTTGACATCGAAAAGCTTTTTTCGACCTTCCCGCCCCGAGGGGGAGGCCAAAAAGCGCGTTTTCAGGCCTCGCTCGGTTTCCGTTCGCAAAATCTCAACTTATCTTTCACCGAGCCCTGGTTTCTTGACCGACCCATTCGTCTGGATGTGAGCGGTTTCTATAACGGGGCTTCATACATCAGCGAGTTCTACAATCAACAGAACTACGGAGCCTCGATCGGTCTGAGCCGCCGCTTGGGAGACGACTTTCCCTTAAATAAATGGTCGGTCGGAGTCACCTACCGACCGGAGTATTACAATATTATTGATCTGCAATCGGATGCGCCCGCGTACTACCAAGCCTCTACCGGGGATACCCTGAAATCGTCTTTGCGGGGTTCGATCATCTATGATGGGCGTGATAGCTACATGCTGGCTCGGCGGGGACAGTATTTTGAATTTGGAGCCGAAGGCGCGGGTGGGCCACTTTTGGGCAGCCAGAACACCTGGAAAATTCGGGCCGAGTACCGTTTTTATTACCCCCTGTGGAAGGAGCAGGACTGGATCCTTTCTGCCCGGGCGCAAGTAGGGTTAGTTGACTCCTATAGCACCACGGAATACGTGCCCGTGTGGGATCAGCTCTATGCCGGCGGTTCAGGCTCCGTGCGTGGTTTCGATCCTTCGCTGGGAAGTACGGTGAACCAAGGTTCCGTGGGTCCGAAGCAAAATGGACAGCCGGTGGGTGGTGGAACCTCGGGGAATTACCAAGTGGAGATGACGGCCCCGTTCCCCATTCTGGAAAACCGGGTCCGGTGGGCGGTGTTTTGTGACGGCGGTTTCGTCAACGAAAACGTTTTTGATTTCCAACCCAAGACCTACAACACCACCCAGAGCATGATGGTGAACGGTGCCTCCCAATCTTATGATGCGGTGAACGGTGGATTCCAGATCGGCGTGGGGGTTGGCATCCGGATGGACATCGGGATCGGTCCGATGAAATTTGACGTCGGCTTCCCGGTGATGACAGGGGATCCCTCCAACGGTGGGGGCCTCAGCGCGGTCAAAATCTACTTTGACGGCGGCTACCAATTTTAACTATCATTCCATTCCTATGAAATTCATGTCCACCTATTTACGCCTAGTCGCTTTTGCTCTGGGCACAATCGCCTTTACCTCCGGGGCTTGGGCTCAAGATTTCTCCAAGATCGCGGTGATCGACTACAACACCATTCTCAAGGACTACTTCAAAGCCAAGGATTCCCAGAAGCAGATGGAGGATCTGGCGGCCAACTACCAAAAGGAGCGGAACGAGCGGGACGCCGGTCTCAAGACTCTGGTGGACTCCATCAATGGGCTGCAAAAAGATCTGCAGGATCCAGCCCTGTCCGACGCGAAGAAAAAGGAAAAAGAAAATCAGCTCAAGGCCAAGGGGGAGGAAGGGCAGGT
Organism: Verrucomicrobiota bacterium; assembly: GCA_041165425.1. Classification (GTDB taxonomy): domain Bacteria; phylum Verrucomicrobiota; class Verrucomicrobiia; order Methylacidiphilales; family Verrucolacustridaceae; genus Verrucolacustris. Next base: position 15,527 of record JBEANM010000002.1, on the reverse strand, counting down.
CAAGCAACGGGAAATGATGGCCTTTGCTCAAACCGCCTCGAAGATTTTGGAAGACAAGCGTCAGCGTCTCACGCAGGAGTTAACCGAAGACATCAACAAGGCCCTCGCGCAGATCGCCAAGAACAAATACAACATGGTTTTTGTCAAACCCCAGATCCCCACCCCGGGTGCGCTGATCTTTTCTGAAGGCATGGATGATGTGACTTCCCAGGTTCTTGGCATCCTCAACAAGGACGCCCCCGCTTCCTCGAAAAAAGAAGAGAAGAAGTAAAAAGGCGGAGAACGGGCCCTCATGAGCTCCCCGCGGAGCCTGGCGGAAATCGCCGAGTTGATCGGCGGAAAGCTGGAGGGGAACGGGTCCCTTCAAATTCAAGGTGTTGCCGACCTGCAAGGCGCCAGCCCCGACGAACTGTCTTTCTTTGCCCATCCACGATACGAAGCGGCAGCTCGCGCGACCAAGGCAGGTGCTTTGCTGGTGGGGCCGACGGCACCGCAAGATCTCGGGGCGGCGCGGATCCGAGTTCCTAATCCTTCGGCGGCTTTTACCCAAGTCGCGATGCTCTTTGCGCCGAATCCCACTCCCCGAATTTCGGGGGTGCACCCTTCGGCCGTGATCGCTCCCGGTGTTCGGTTGGGGAAGAGTGTGGGAATCGGGCCCCACGTGGTGATTGAGGAGGGGGCCGAGCTGGGGGATGAAACCCAAGTGGGTGCCGGAAGTTATCTCGGCCGGGATGTAAAAATTGGATCCCGCTCCATCATTCACCCTCGGGTGTACGTTGGGGATCGCTGTCAGATCGGTCACCGGGTGGTGCTACACGCTGGGGCGGTGGTGGGAGCAGATGGTTTTGGTTACGAAATGAAGGACGGGAAACACCAGAAAGTGCCGCAACTCGGCTACGTGCAGATTGATGATGACGCCGAAATTGGTGCCAACACCACGATTGACCGGGGTCGCTTCGCCCGGACCCACATCGGGGAGGGGGCCAAAATCGACAATCTGGTCATGATCGCCCACAACTGCGTGGTCGGTCCCCATAGCGTGATCGTGGCCCAAAGTGGCCTGTCGGGGAGCACTACGACCGGACATCACGTCACGATCGCGGGCCATGTGGGCACGGTCGGCCATATCCATATTGGTTCGGGGGCCATCCTGACGGCCAAATCGGGTGTGACCAAGGACGTGCCTGAGGGGCAGACGTGGCGGGGAGCTCCGGCCCGCCCGATCAAGGAGCAGATGGAAATGGAGGCCCATATCCAACAGCTGCCCCAAATCGCGAGGCGGCTGAAAGCTTTGGAGGGAAAAAAGTTGCCTCCCTCTGTCAAAAAGAAGAAAAAAAGCTAAACGCGGAGACCTACGCGTACACGCGCCAGTCCAGATCGAGGAAGATCGGATTGCGCCACTCACAGTTCCCAAGGAACGATTCGTCGACGCGATCGGCCAAAATCTGGTCGTATAGGCGGTTAAACCGGAGCAAGTGATCCTTGGTCCGTTTCACCGCGTAGGGAACCATCGTCCCGGTTTTCATGATGAAGGCCCAGTCGGAGGATTGGGCCAGGAGAAGTTCCCGCGCGGCCTGGCGCAACGCCCGATCCAGCAAAGGGTGGGGCTGGGAGTTGGCAAAACGCCCGGCGAGTTGAATCATGCGGACGGTGGCCATGTGCAGGTGCGGATAGATCCAGGCGTTGGATCCCTCCAGCCACACGGACCAGTGGCCTTCGTTGCCCCAAGAGGAAGCGCTGGGGGTGGCGATCTGGTGAGTGTCGTGCCGCGCGAGGAACTCCGAGGGCGTGATCATTGCAAAAGTCTTCTGGTCGTGGCCTGATTTCCGGAAAAGATAATCGAGGAACATCGGTCCTTCGTACCACCAGTGGCCGTAAAGCTCGGCATCGTAGGGACAGACGACAATGGGTTCCACGCCCATCACCCCGCGAAGGTGCTCGATCTGCTTTTCCCGGTTGAACATAAAGTTGGCGGCGTGCTGGGCGGCACGTTCCCGTGCCACCCAAGGGCGGTAAGGCTCCTTGTGGGGTGTCTTGCCGGTGATGCGGTAGTATTTGAGGCCGGTGAACTTCCGCATGCCGTTGGGCTGGATGTAGGGCCGGATGTAGTCGTATTCGAGGTCGAAACCACAGTCGCGGTAAAAGTCCCGGTAGTCGCCATCCCCGGGGTATCCCTCCTCGGCGCTCCAAACTTGTTTGCTGGATTCGATATCGCGGCCAAAGGCGGCCGGCCCTGCCTGGGTGAAAAGAGGGGCAAAGACGCCGTACGCCGGCCTGGGTTCGGAGTAGAGGACGCCGTGAGCATCGAGAATAAACCAGCGGATTTCCGCCTCCTGCAGGTAGTTCTCGAGCCCCGGGTAGTAAGCGCATTCCGGAAGCCAAATGCCCCGGGGATCCCGGCCAAAACAGTTGCGATAATCATTGCGGGCGACCTGAACCTGGGCACGAACGGCCTGGGGAAATTCGCGCATGAGCGGTAGAAAACCATGAGTGGCCCCGCAGGTAATGATTTCCAGAACACCGGCGTCCTGGAACTTTCGGAAAGCGCCAACAAGGTCGCGACGGTACCGGTCACAAAACATCTGCCGGCAGTGATGCAGGCGGTCATGGTAAAAGCGGGCCAGGTCGTGGAAGACCGGGTCGTGGCGGGTTCGGTCCAGTTCCTTGGCAGTGAGTTCCAGCAGTTTTTCCAAGCCGTGCACATACCGGTCCTGGAGCATGGGGTCCCGCAGCATGGCGCAGAGCGGAGGGGTAAGGGACATCGTGAGGCGGAAGGGGACGCCGTCCCGAACCAAACCTTCCATCATGTCGAGGAGCGGCAGGTAGGTCTCTGTGATGGCCTCGTAAAACCAATCCTCCTCCAAAAATTCCGGATACTCCGGATGCCGGACAAAGGGCAAATGGGCGTGTAGAATCGGTGCGACGTAACCGAGAGGCATGGTCAGTAATTCCCGAGGCCGTTAGGCCATGCGACCGAGGGGTTCAGGGAGGGGGGGTTGCGATGTGGGGTCCACGCCCGGCGTGGAATCGGTCAGGCGCAGGAAGGAAAGTAACACCGAGCGTTCTTCCAATCCGTCGGGAGCGCTGGCCGAGATGGGGATATGAAAGCGGCCGTTGGGGAACGTGAAGTGGTAAGAAAAGGTGCCATCTGGGCGGAGGTGGATTTCGCGGCCGTCCACCGTGACCTTGGCACCGGGAACGGTGCCGCCGTAAATGATGAGCTCGGCGTTGACGTGCATGGAGAAGGAGCGCTCCTGTCCCCGGGGGCCGGAGCTGAGACTGGAGGGGATCCCGCTAGACCCCAGCTCCAGAAGCCGGCGGCGCAGGGTTTCCGTGATTTCCAGCGAACCGACGCGGATTCGGCGAACCAGATCGCCCCCGAGATATTCAAGCATGCGATCGGCCAGGCCTGAGGGGACGATACGTCGCAGGGCGTAAGGGAAGGGCAGGGGATAACCTTCGCGCTGCAGACGAGCCAACGCTTTGGCTAGACCCTCGCCGGGGCGCATTTGGTCGCGGATCAGTTCCAAAAGTTGGCGGAAAGAGTAGTGGAATGGGATGGTGACAAATTCGACTTCGCGATTGGGCGAGGGGTCGTCCCGGGGGGTGAGGACCTCGTCCGAAACAGCCAGACGATGAAAAGATCCATCGTGGCGATAGTAACCGAGCTCGGCCTGAAATAGGGTGGCCGGACGATGGACGGGGAGATACCACTCTTTAGCTCCCGGGAAGACCTGGATCTGATGCACGCGCTCGGCACCCGGCACATAAATTTGCAGGAAAACTTTGCCCTCGGGAGATTCCTGTTCCGCATCCCGAAGCTGTTGCCAGCTGAAGTCCCAATAGGCATAAAGCCAACGGGGATCGCGGGCAGTCAGAAAGAGGCGGCGAGTGCCATAACTTTCCGGCAACTCTCCCAGATATTCGTAAGCCGGCAGTTCCGGTTGAGGTTCGGCAGGGGTAAAAGGTTGTAAGACGAACTTATGGGCAGATTGGTCCACGGGCAGGGGACTTTCCCGAAGTCGCGGGATGGAAACCCCCGACGATTCCGCCTTTTTTTTGGGGGCGGCTTTTTTTGCGTGGGATTTTTTGACCGGATCGGCTTTTTTGGCCACGGATTTTTTGTTTTTTGGGGAAGGTTTAGGCATGAGGAAGCTTCGACTGAAAATGCTTTGGAGAAGAAGCATCCCCAAAATGCAGTACCAAATCAATTCACTTATTACTCTTTTAAGCGGAACATTTTAAGGTATTGTAATTCATAACCTTATGAACACCAAGAGGATCATACCTTGCTTGGACGTGGATCGGGGACGGGTGGTCAAAGGGGTAAAATTCCTTGGGATTCGGGATGCGGGGGATCCTGCGGAGTGTGCCCGCGCTTATCACCAACAGGGGGCGGACGAGCTTGTCTTTCTGGACATTACCGCTTCGGCCGAGGCCCGGCCGATTTTGCTGGAAGTGGTCCAAAAGACCGCCGAGGAAGTTTTTCTTCCGCTGACGGTGGGGGGTGGAATTCGTTCGGTGGAAAATGCACGGGATCTGCTCCGAGCGGGAGCGGACAAGGTCAGTCTCAACACCGCCGCGGTCCAGCGACCCGAGCTGATCTCCGAAGTCGCCAATGCCTTTGGTTGCCAATGTGTGGTTCTGGCCATTGACGCCCGACGTCGATCCTCAGGGGGCTGGGAAGTGACCACGCACGGAGGCCGCCAATCCACCACGCTGGACGCTCTGGCCTGGGCCCGGGAAGGCGTGCAACGTGGGGCAGGGGAAATTCTACTCACCAGCATGGATGCGGATGGAACCAAGGCCGGATACGATTTGGAGCTTACCCGCACGATCTCCTCCTCCGTGACCGTGCCGGTGATTGCCAGTGGTGGGGCCGGCAGGCCGGAGCATTTTGCGGAGGTCTTGAGCCCGGCCACCGGGGCCGATGCGGCTTTGGCCGCCAGCCTGTTTCATTTCGGCGAGCTGACCGTTCCCCAGGTGAAATCTTACCTGCAGAAAAAAGGAGTTCCGGTCCGGCCGGCTCGAATCCCATGATTTATCCGGACGAGAAGAAGTTCCTGGAGCTGGCGGGACAGGGTAACCTGATCCCGGTCAGCCGGGAAATCTTAGCGGACACGGAGACACCGGTTTCGGCGTATCTCAAACTGGCGGCCCAGCCCGGCGGTGCGGCCTTTTTGCTGGAGAGCGCGGAATCGGCCGGCCGGCTGGGACGTTACTCTTTCGTGGGTTCCCGGCCGGCGGTCGTGATGGAATTTCGGCAGGGGCGTGTTCGCCTGACTAAGGCTGGGGGTGAGGTGGAGGAGCGGGCTCCCGAGCATCCGGACCCCCTCCGGGAGGTGCAGTCTATGTTGGCCGGAATTCGTCCGGTTGAGGCTTGGCCGATGGAGGCGCCGCCTTTCGCGGGGGGAGCCGTAGGATTTCTATCATTTGAGGCGGTGCGCTATTTTGAGCCCACAGTGGGTATGGCGAAGAAGGATGATCTGGGTGTACCCGATGCCTGTTTTGCGCTGGTGGATGAGTTTCTGATTTTTGATCATGCGCGCCGGACCCTGCGTTTCGTTGTGCAGGCACGGGTCGGGCAAAATCCCCAAGAGGCATACCGTCAGGCCCTGAAAAGGCTGGAAGCCTTGGCGGTCCGGCTGACTCAGTCGGCCGGAAAGGCCACGGCGGAGGTTCCTCGGCGGCCAGAAGGGGATTTACTGGCCGGTGCCGTGCCGAATATGAGCAAAAGTGAGTATCTCCGCATGGCCGCAGCGATGCAGGAACACATTCGGGCCGGTGATATTTTCCAGGTAGTGCCTTCGCAGCGTTTTTCTGTTCCCTTTTCCGGGCGGCCGATTGATCTTTACCGCACCCTCCGGACCATCAATCCCTCCCCTTATATGTTTTGTCTGGAGATGGCTGGCCTGGCCTTGGTGGGCTCGTCGCCGGAGACCCATGTGCGGTGCGAGCACGGTAAAGTGGAGATCCGGCCGATCGCAGGGACGCGGCCGCGGGGGGCCAATGCGGAGGAGGACAGGCGGCTGGCGGAGGAAATGAAAGCGGATCCCAAAGAGAGGGCGGAGCATATTATGCTGGTGGATTTAGCCCGGAACGATCTGGGCCGGGTGTGTGAGTATCAAAGCGTGAAGGTGGTGGAGTTGATGGAAGTGGAAAAGTTTTCCCACGTCATGCACCTGGTTTCGCGTGTAGTGGGACAGCTGCAACCCGGCCAGGATGCCTTTCAGGTGATGCGGGCAACCTTCCCGGCCGGCACGGTCAGCGGCTCACCGAAGGTGCGCGCCCTCCAGATCTTGGCCGAGGGTGAGCCGACGCGGCGCGGTCCCTATGCGGGGGCGGCCGGTTATTTCTCCTTCAACGGGAATCTCGACTCCTGCATCTCCATCCGGACGATTCTCCTCAAGGGCGGGAAGGCGCACGTGCAGGCAGGAGGGGGCTTGGTGGCCGACTCCACCCCCGAGGGTGAGTATCAGGAAAGCGTCAACAAGGCAAAGGCGGGACTGGCAGCGGTGGCAGCCGCCCGGGCCTTGGCCTAAAGAGGGATTTATGCTGTTGGTCATCGATAATTACGACTCTTTCACCTACAACCTCGTGCAGTATTTTGGCGAGCTGGGGGCGGATCCGGTGGTGAAGCGCAACGACACGATTTCTCCTGAAGAGATCGAAAAATTAAAACCCACTCGCATTGTGATTTCCCCGGGACCGGGCAAGCCGACCGATGCCGGGATCTCGATGGAGGTGATCCATCGGTTGGGCCCAACCCTCCCGATCCTGGGAGTTTGTCTCGGGCACCAGTGCATCGCGGAGGTGTACGGGGGTAAAGTGGTGCGAGCCGACCGGTTGATGCACGGCAAGACGTCCCCGATCCGCCATCAAGGGACAGGGGTTTTCGCCGGCCTTCCCAATCCGTTTGAGGCTACGCGGTACCACTCCCTAATTGTGGAAAGGAGCTCTGTGCCGGCCTGTTTGCAGGTCACGGCCGACACGGCGGAAGGGGAGATCATGGGTTTGCAGCACCGTGAATTTCCGGTCCACGGGGTCCAATTTCACCCTGAATCCATCCTCAGTCGCGAGGGGAAGGATCTTCTCCGAAATTTTTTGAAGCTGTAGGCCCATCACCGGGCTGTTCGAAAGCCGATCATTTCCAACTGGGTTTTTGCCGGTGGATCGTTGCGGTTAGCGTCTTGACGTCGGGCCTGATCCAAAGGAATGGAGCGGAGGTCGGTAAAATTTCCCCCCAAGGCCACCGGCTTTTGGGAAGGGCCGACCGCCCATTCACTGACGTTTCCTCCTAAGTCGAAGTGACCGAAAGGGCCGCGGTCGCCCGTTACCGATTCGCCGGGAGCGGCGTTAAAAAAGGAGTCCCCAAGATCCCGGCCAGCCTGATCCTCGCGGGTGGCTCCGAGGTTGGCACGGGTCGGATCTGGATGGCTTCCCCAAGGAAATGATCGCGATTCGTTGCCGCCGGCGGCGCGAAGCCACTCGTCCATCGTCGGAAGGCGGCGACCCTTCCATTTGGCGTAGGCGGCAGCACTAGGGTAGTCGACATTGAATACGGGCGTGTCGCGGTTGATTTTTTGTTCCTGATATTTTTCGTTTTTCCGAGCGCGGCGAAGTATCTCGGACCAGTCCCGAGGAGCCAGGCTTTCCGGGCTGGACTTCTCCGGGCGGGCGCTTTCCGGAACTAGGATCTGCCAATTTGGATTTTGACGTATCGCGGCAAGAAACTTCTCGTAATCCCCGATGGTAACTTCATGGCGGTCGAGAAAGAAGGCGGGGACTTCGATTACCGTACCCTCCCGGTTGATTTTACCCCCGGGGACGGCCAGTTCGGCCTCGGGGAGTTGGGCTGGAACATCTAGAAGGAACTTCTGGAAAATGACCCGTGCGTAGACCGCGAGAAAAATGGCGGCGAGGATTGAGCCCGTGGCGATGGCCCAGCGACGAAGTACCCGGGCCCGCAGGGTCTTTTGGGCAGCTTCCAGTTCCTCTTTTCGCACATGCACTTCCCGGACTTCCGCCAGCTGTCGCTCAAATTCTCGGGTTTGGCGCAGTAGGTCGTAAGCAGAGGTTCCAGGATTGTGCAAAATTTGGAGCAAGGGGCCGGACTTAGGCTCGCCCTGCAAGAACGGCTCCAGGATTCCGGCCAGGTGGTTGGCGTTGTCTATGGTGGAGGCCTCGGGTGTTCCCGGGTAGGCGGCCGGATTTCGCAGTCGTGGAGTTCCCTTGGAGGAAAGGGTGTAGTCGTACTCGCCCAGAAGTCGGGCGGGGATGGACGAGGATTCCATTTCGGCGAGAACGGATGCCAAGGCCGTGGCGAGCCGGGCGCAGGCAAGGAGTCCGGGTTTTTGTCCCGACAATCGGAGCTGGAGAAGGGAGGGATGCAAAACCGGTTCCTCCGCCACGAGAATGCGGTTTCCCCAAGGAATGGACTCATAAAGCGAGTAGACGGAGGGGTGATTGACGCGAGCCAAAGCCCGGATGGCTTTGGGGAAGATGGGCGAGCCAGCCGGGGGTACGAGGATCTGGACAGATCGCTGTAGCTGATGGTGCTTGGCCCAGTACTGCCGTCCCAAGGGATGGGGGCCGGCCGGCTCGGAAATCCAGTAGGGCCCAACTTCCCGACCCGAGAGGTTTTCCATGATTTCGGCCAGCCGCAGGGGGAGCTGGTCATCGGGGGTCAGTAGAGGAAGCGGATATCCGGCGGGCAGGGAACCGGTCAGGTCGTAGCGCCCAAAAACAGCCACGAAAACCTCGGGAAACTTTTCCGCCAGCAACAGGATTTCGCCGGACCGATCCTCCTCGTTCCAAAGAATGTCCGTGAGGAGGACGGAAGGTGCGGGAGAGGTGGCTAAAGCCGGCTCCAGTTCGGCCCAGGTTTCCACCGTTTGAATCTTGGCGGTGGGAAAGAAGTCCAAAATCAGTGCGGAAAAGCCCTGGAGAGTCTCGGCGTTTTCCTGGGCCAAGAGGATCGTGGGCACGCAGAGGATTGTGGACTTCCGGACCCCTTGGCGGAAGGGGCTATTTTGACAAGGAGCCGAGAAGAGCTGGGAAGGATGAAAAAATCAGCCGGAAGAAAGTAAGGACAAACGGTGGATGGCGTAGGCGGCCCCAAATCCGTTATCGATGTTCACGACCGTGATCCCCGGCGCACAGGAGTTTAGCATTCCCAGAAATGCCGTAAGGCCCTGAAGATGGGCGCCGTATCCCACGGAAGTCGGCACCGCAACCAGCGGTTGGCGGACCAAGCCGCCCAGAACGCTGGGCAAGGCTGCTTCCATTCCAGCCACGACAATGAGGGCATCTTGTCCGCGGATTTCCGGGAGGCGCCGGAGCGTACGGTGTAGCCCCGCGACGCCGATGTCGTAGAAGCGGGCCGGACGGTGCCCCAGAAACTCCAAGGTGACAAAAGCCTCCTCCGCCACGGGATGGTCCGACGTCCCGGCGGCACAGATACCCACGCGAAGAGGTCGCCCACGGCCCGCCTTTCTCCCGGATGCCAGCGTGAAGGTTCTGGCGTGGGGATGAAACTTTCCCCGGGGAAGGAGCCGGCGCAACTTCTTGGCCTTGTTCTCGTCCACGCGGGTGACCAGGACCGGCTGGTTTTCTTTGAGGAGCCGGCGGGCAATGGCGGCTATTTGGGGAACAGTTTTTCCTGCCCCATAGATGATTTCCGGGGCGCCTAGGCGGTGGTGGCGTTGTAAATCGACTTCGGCAAAAGCCCGGGGAAGAAAAGTGCGGGGATGGCGGCGCGACGCCATGGGGACCTCAGGCCAAAGCGGCAGTTAGGCGGGCCAGAAGACCGGAAATGGGCAACCGTTCCTGCTGCATGGAGTCCCGGTGACGCAGGGTCACCGTATCTTTTTGCCCGGCCCAAGGACCTTCCTTGACCCCTTCCAGGGTTTCGAAGTCTACCGTGATGCCAAAGGGAGTACCCACCTCGTCCTGGCGGCGGTAGCGACGTCCAATGGCACCGGCTTCGTCGTAAAACACCGGGAAGTGTTTGCGCAACTCAGCGGTAAGGGTGCGGGCCTTTTCCACCAGCTCTGGCTTGTTCTTAAGAAGAGGGAAAATGCCGGCCTTCACCGGGGCCATGCGGGGGTGGAAACGAAGCACGACCCGCGTTTCTTTGCCGCCCTTTTCGTCCGTGATCTCTTCCTCGTGATAGGCCTCGCAAATCAGGGCCAGGACCGTACGGTCGACGCCCGCGCTGGGTTCCACCACGTGGGGGATAAATTTTTCCCGGGTCTCCTCGTCAAAATATTCGAGCGGCTTGCCGCTGGCCTCCTGGTGCTGTTTGAGGTCGTAGTCCGTCCGGTAGGCGATGCCCTCAAGTTCCTCCGTCCCAAAGGGGAATTCGTACAGGAGGTCGTACGTGCCTTGGGAGTAGAAGGCACGGTCTTTTTCCGGAACATCGTAGATCTGGATCTTTTTGCGGGGCAGGCCGATCGACTCGTACCAGGCGATCCGGTCTTGGAGCCATTTTTCCAGCCATGCCTTGCCTTCGGAGGGACGGACAAAAAACTCCACCTCCATTTGTTCAAACTCACGGGACCGGAAGGTGAAGTTGCGGGGGTTGATCTCATTGCGGAAGGCTTTGCCGATCTGGGCGATTCCAAAGGGCAGTTTTTTTCGGGAGACCTCCAGAACATTCTTGAACTGCACGAACATCGCCTGAGCCGTCTCCGGGCGGAGATAGGTGAGGTTGCGGTCGTCCTCCACCGGACCCACATAGGTTTTAAACATCAGGTTGAACTGGCGGGGTTCGGTTAGGTCACCGCCACATTCGTTGACCATTTTGCTGGGTTTTTGGGGGCAGGGGGTGGAGGCCACTTGGTCGGCACGAAAGCGGCCTTTGCAGGTTTTGCAGTCGATCATGGGATCACTGAAGGTGGCCTCGTGGCCGCTGGCCTTCCACACGGCGCGATTCATAAGAATGGATCCGTCGAGACCCACAATATCGTCCCGCCATTGGGTCATGGCCTTCCACCAGTACTCCTTGAGGTTCCGCTTCAGCTCTGCGCCGAGGGGGCCGTAGTCCCAGGCCCCATTCAGCCCTCCGTAGATCTCGGAGGACTGGAAAATAAAGCCCCGGCGTTTGCAGAGGGCCACAATCTTTTCCATGCGGTTTTCAGCCATAAGGTTGGTTTCGGTGGATTCCCGAGAGAAAGGTGTTAGCGATGGAGAATGGCGGTGAACACCCCAATCGTAAAGCGGTTAGCCCGGTCGGCAGGCCTCCGGAGCAGTACGGCGGGGTCGGCGTGGCGCTGGTTCCAGAGGGCAGGGGGCATGGTCCTGGTGCTGTTTCTCCTCCTCGCTCTCCTGGGCCGCACGGTAGGGCTACCGGCTGCCTGGAAACAACGTTTGTTGCGGGAGCTTTCCAGTCGCGGACTGGAAGTGGAGGTCAAAAAGATCACCATGGATCCCTTGGGAGGTTTAGTGGCTCGTGATTTAGTCGTGTACCGAGACTCCGGCCGCGGGGAGGAGCGGTTGCGGGTGCGGCGGGTGGAACTGACCCCCAACTGGCTGGCTTGGCGTTCGGGGGAACCTTTTCTTTCCGGGGCGCGGTTGCGGGATGCCCATGTGACTTGGCCTTTGGGCGGGGGGGTGGAGGCGGAGGCACGGCGGGTGGAGGCGGCCTTGGAGTTTCGTCCAAGCGAGATTCGGATCCAGCGTCTGCGTGGACAGGTGTTGGGTTTCGACCTCGACCTGAAAGGCCGGGTGGGAACGGAAGCGGGTCGGCAACCGGCGCCGCAGGAGTTTCCCATCGCTCAAGCCTGGCGGCAGGCGGAGAGGGTGCTGCGTGATTTGGGAGGTCCGGCACCCAAAATCCAGGTGGAGTTCAGCGTCGAAATCGGCCGCCCGGAGGAAAGTCGGGCGGAAGTGTTGGTCACCTCGGCACGAAACGTCTGGCGTGGCGTGGCCATTCCTTCCCTCGAAGTCCGGGCCACGATGGCGGAGGGGGCCCTGAAGCTGGAACGATGCCATCTGCAGTTGGAAAAGGGCGGACTGGAGGCTTATGGCTGGGCGGATTTTCCCCGGGGGGCCGGCGGACTCGAATTTTTTGGTAAGTTCGATCCGGCTGCTTTGGCCCCAGCGGTAGGCCAGTCCTTCGCTTACACCTTGCGGGAATTCAAGGCCCAGCAGTTACCCCAAATCAGTGGAAAGGTGGAAGCGAACTGGAAAGGTGAAAAGGGGATCTACGCTTCGGGTCGGCTGGAGATCGGCGAGTTCCGTTTGGGACTATTTCCTTTCCGCAGTTTTCTTCTGCCCTGGGTCACGGATGGGCAGAGGTGGATGATCCAAGGTTTCCAATTGGAGGCTGCCTCGGGAGGGCGGATCGAGGCCCAAGTCGCCTTCGATGGGAGGGCCGAGTTAAAGGGCAATCTGCGCAGCGATCTGGATCTGCGGGGGATCGCCCCGCTTTTTGGTCCGGGAGCAGTTCCCTTTTGGTCGAGTGTGCAGTTTACGCAATCTCCCCAAATGAATTTTCGGATTATGGGGGCGGGTTTTTCCCCAGATTTGATCCGGTTGGAAGGGCAGGTGCAGGTCGAGGGAATGAAGTATAAGGGCGTTTCCATGGATCGTCTGTCCGCGGATGTGGTTTACGCCTCGCGGGAAATCCGGGCCACCAACGTACGGGTGATCTCCGGGGAAGGGGAGGGCAAGGGATCGCTTACCTACACCCTGAATCCGCGCTTTATTTATTTCCATGAGGTGGAGTCCACCCTCGCGGTGCAGGAATTTACCCCGGTCTTTGGTGAAAAGGTCCGGGAGACGATGTTGCCCTATGAATTTGCCGACCGCCCCTTTGTGACCTTGGAAGGCAAGATCGATTTGGATGAGACCTATCATACGCAACTCCGAGCCACGGGAAAAAGTCGGGCGGGTCTTTATTACATCGTGGCAGGCAAAAAACTCCATTTTCGAGATATGGATGTCGAGGTCCTGATTCAGGAGAAAAAAACCACGGTCCGAACTCAGGACAAAAAACCGGCGAGTCTGCTGGATGGCGAAGTTCGCCTAGAGGTGGTGGTGGAGGGGCCCAAGGGAAAGAAAAATCAAAAAACCAGCGTGCAGCTTGAGGACGTGGATTTTGGCAAGACCGTGGAACTGTATTTCGGGAACGCGGGTTTTCACGGTCGGCTCAGCGGAAAGTGTGAGTTGCAGGGCCCCTCCGGGGCGGGCACATGGCGGCAGTGGACCGGCTCCGGGGAACTGGAGGTGGAAGACGGAAAGTTTCCCGGGCTGGGCAACTTCGCCAAGACCGTAAATGCACCGATGGAGTGGATGGAGGAGGGGGAAGGGGCCCGCATGGAGTTCGCGTTAGGCCGTGGAAAGCTGGATGTGAAACGCCTGAAGATCTTCTCCAAACTCGTCGAGACCACCGGCAGCGGGTTTTACGATATCTCGGCCGATCGGCTGGAGAAATTCTCCATGAAGCAAAATCTGATCGGCCCAGTCGGGATTCCTTTCCTGCTCGTGAGCGAGATGTTGGAGGTGGAGGGAAGTGGTTCGCTGAAGAATCCGGTTTGGACGCCGAAAAACTTTGGCGAAAAATGAGTCGTTGCGGGCTACACACCTCCACGGCCGGCGGTTTGGCCGAGATGCTGATTCGCGCGAAAGCTCTCCGGGAAGATGCGGCCCAAATCTTTGTGAAAAGCAACCGGCAGTGGCGGCTGGCTCCATTGCGCCAAGGGGAGGCAGAAGCCTTTCGCGAAGGGAAACAGGAGCAGGATCTTTGGGTCTGTGCCCATGCGGGTTACCTGATCAATGTGGCGGGAAGTGGAGAGACCAGGGGCAAGTCGATCCAATCCCTGGCGCAGGAGCTGCAACGCTCGGAGGAGCTTGGTCTGGAGGCTTTGGTAGTACACTGCGGCAGTCGTGGAGATGACGTGTCGGCAAAGGCTCGACAAAAAGCCGTGCAAGGCTTCCGTGAAGCCTTGGAGAGGTCCGGCACCAGCCGCATTCGGCTCGCTCTTGAAAATTCAGCCGGGCAGGGATCCTCGCTGGCACGGGATATTGCCGAGTGGGGGGAGCTGGTGGCCGGTCTTCCGGTCTCCCGCCGGGCCGCTTGTTTGGACACGGCCCACGCCTTTGCGGCCGGTCATGATCTGCGAACCGCGGAAGGGCTTCAGAGATTGGTGGAGGAAGTGGAATCTGCGATGGGATGGGCTCGGGTGGCGGTTTTGCACGTCAACGACTCCAAGAGTGATTGTGGATCAGGGGTAGACCGGCACGAGCACCTTGGGAAAGGCAGGATCGGCGCCCCTGGGCTGCGGGCTTTCCTGCAAAGTCCGAAGTTGCGGGGCATTCCACGCATTGGGGAACTTCCGCCCGGGGAGAAAGAGGACCGGGCGAATCTGCAGTTCCTGCGGAGTTGCGGTTGAGAGGCTGATGTTCAAAGCCGGCAGAAGATGCTAAAGACAGATCCATGAAGGCATCCGATCTACGGGGGATTCTTACCTACATCCCCAGTTTCCGGGATAAGCTCTTCGTCCTCAGCGTGGATAGTGCCGTGCTGGAGGATGAAAGGGCGGCGAGTCTTTTTCTCGATATTTCCGTCCTGCGGAGCCTGAACATCCGGGTGGCTTTGGTCCACGGAGCCAGTGCCAGGGTCAAAAAGATGGCCGGGGAAATGAAAGTGAAGCCCTCCGACATTGACGGCTTGGGCGTGACGGATGAGGCGACGCTGAGGGTAGCCGAGCGGGCGGCCAACTCGTACAGCCACGATATTTTGCAGCATTTGGCGGATGTGGACCTGAAGGGGGCGGTGACCAACGCGGTGATTGCCCATCCGGCGGGAATTCTGGGGGGTGTCGATCATCAGTGGACGGGAAGGGTGGAACGGGTGGATAGCAAATTTCTCGAGGCATTGCTCGATAATGGGATCATTCCCGTGATCCCGCCGTTGGGCGTGGACGGGGACGGGCGGACGTACCGGGTGAATTCTGACGGGGTGGCGCTGGAGGTGGCAGAGGCTTTGCGGGCGGAAAAACTGATTTTCCTAACGGGGGCCGGGGATCTGCCGATGAACGGAAAAAAACCGTGGAGGAAGCGGCGGATTATCTAAAAAAGAAAAAAGGCGAGATCAGCCAGGAGATGGCTTCGAAGCTCGAGCACGGTCTGCGGGCTTGTAAGGAGGGGGTGAGCCGGGCCCACATTCTGGATGGGCGGGAGGACGAGGCGCTGCTGGACGAGCTATTTTCCAGCGAGGGGGTTGGGACCATGATCTACGCCGACGAATACACCGAGATCCGGAAGGCACTCAAGAAGGATGTGCGGTCCATCATGCGGCTGATCGGGAGTTCGGTGGCGGCGGAGGAGCTTTTACGGCGAACCCGGGCCCAAGTGGCGGCGGATATCGGGGATTACAGCGTTTTTGAAATTGATGGAAACATGGTGGGCTGCGTGGCGATCCACCCTTTGGAGGGTAAGACGGCGGAAATGGGGTGTCTTTTTGTGGCCTCCGGGCATGAAAACACCGGAATCGGGAAAAAACTGATGCTGTACGCGGAGAA
>JBEANM010000001.1:0-32197 GCA_041165425.1 Verrucomicrobiota bacterium | reverse complement strand
AAGCCATCCGGTACTCCGTTGGTGGAGATATTGGTGCTGAAACCTCCGGAGGACCAGGTATTGGAACCGAGACTGGTCGAGGCTTGCGGGAAGACAGCAAGATTGGTGTCGTTGGTGCGAACCAGCACGGTCAGGCTCAAAGTGTTGTTCGACCTGGCAACCTGGGGAAGAACGCCGAGATTGTTGGAACCCGGGCTTCCGCCAAAAGCATATTCCAACATAGCGACAACACCGTCGCCGTTGGCGTCACTGTTGGCGGCTTGCCCACTCCACAAGCTGTCAAAGCTAGCTGCCACAATGGTGTAGGTTCGGGAGATATCGTTTGCGGGCAGGAAGTTTTCATTCCCTGCCTGACCGGCGGTTATCACGGCAGTGCCGGGACCGTTGAAATAGAGGGTGTTGCCGATCAGGGAGGCGACCGCAGGGTTGCCGGAGGCAAAGGTCACAGGTAGGCCGGAGGAGGAGGAAGCCACGAGGGTGCGGGCGGACTCTCCTACGGCACCGGACGTGGAAAGCGGATCAAAGGTGATGGTCTGGGGGGCCTTTTGGAAGGTGATCGTGGCCTCGCTCGTGGCTCCCGCCCGATCCGTGGTTGCTGCGATGGTGGCGCGCACGACGACCGAGCCGGTACCAGAGTTAATGACGAGTTGATTGCCGCTGAGGCTGACTTTGTTGGTGTCGCCGCCCACGAGCGAGAAAGCAACAGGGGAGGCGGGAGTCACTGAGGCTGTAAGAGTATTGGTGGTGCCGTAGGTCATGAATTGCGCAGGAACAAAGCTGAGGGTGGGGGCAGAGACATCCACCAACTGGAGATACTGGGCCTGATAGCTTCCCGTGGCGGCGTTCGTGTTGGGCAGGCCGACAAAAAGACCATTATCGATTAGATCGGCCCCGGTGCGATTCGTGGCCCAGACATAGTTATTGGAGTTGTCGGCCAGCAGATCTTTCACGTTGTAACTGCGCCCACGATCGATTCCGAAGTAATTCAGGTCTGAGCCCGGGACTTTGGCGTTGAGGTCGAAGGTTGCGGCCACGGTTGAGTTGCTCCGATAGTTGTTGTTTACAAAAGTCAGGACAACGCTTTGACCCGTGGCCCCGGCGAGTTGCCCCAGGTTTTGGACCTTGCCCACGGCAAACATATTGGGTTGGTAGCCTCCACCCACCTGCTTTTGGGAGAGAAAGTAAACGTTTTGGCTTTGGAGGGCAGGGGCCGCAAGCCGGGCCCGGTTGATGCGACCATAAAAGGTTTGCAGCTTCCACTCATCCGCCGTGCGGTTGTTCCAGATCGGTGCCATATGGTTATAAACTTTGAAGTTTGGGATGTTTTTGCCGAAGTTAGCCTCGTATTTGGCAAAGTTATTGCTGGCGTTAATGGTGCCGAAATTCGCCTCGCTGGCGGCATAAGCGGTTTTGCTGTTCTGCGCTCCGGCTTCCTGGCCGTACATCAGCATCGGAATGCCATCGAGAGCACCCACCTGGGCATACCCGTACGCGATGGCCCAGACATCGTTGTGGGGGAACACCTCGTCATGGCTGGTTAGGTTGTTGAGCAGGGTTACGCTATCGAAGGCGTTGCGGCGGTCATCATAGGCTTTCCAGGTATCGAAGGTATTGGGGCTCTTGACCGTGCCCGCGCCCCCGTTGGCTGGATAGCCGAAAAAGGTATCCCGCCAGTAGAAAACAATATTTTCGTTCAGGACGTCGAAGTGCCGGGCGGAGCGGTAGCCGACCCCGTGGCGCTTGCTACCCGCAACCTCCCGGGCCCCGTCGAGGGATTCGGCCATAAAGATAAAGTCCCACTTGCGGGCGCGGGTCTTGTTGATGGCGTATTCCCAGAATTGGGAGGGAAGACCTTGGGCAAAGTCGCATCGCAGTCCGTCGATGCCGATATGGGACTGATTTTTAGGGGTCGAGGAGGTATGTCCGGATTTTTCCAGCCAATAGATTGGGTAGTGGGCAAAGTAGTTCCAGACTTGGCGCGTTGTGGTGGTGTGACCGGCGAATTCATCCCGCTCCAAGAGAAAAGCCAGCTTATAGGCATTGTCGGGATAGGTTTTGTCGAGGTTTTGGGTTCCTTTTTCCTTTACGAGGGCATCGTAATCGCCGAAGTAAAATTCCCGCACATCGGTCCAGTTGCCGAAGTCGTTACGATCGGGGGCAATGGCAATCTCGGAAAGGGTGGTGGCGGCTTGCGCCGGGAAGCCTTCCTTCGCGTACCAACGGGTGTTAAAACTGCGGATGGGCTGTGTGGCATTCGTGGTGATGCCGAGATCCACCGCACCCTGGCCCATGATGGCATCCGGGGCGCTATGGTTAAAGGTGCCGTCCATCATTACGCCGACGCCCCAGGCATCCAGACGCTGCACAAAGGTCTGGAATTCCGACAGGGCGTTGGATTCGGTGTTGCTGCGTCCAAGCATGGGAGCCACAGTCCAGTAATCCCGCACGGCGTAAGGGCTTCCCGGATCGAAGGCTGAGCCAGTTTCTGGATTGGTGTCGCGACCCTCAATGCCGATGGGGTGGATCGGCTGAAGCCAAAGCATATTCACCCCAAGGGCGGCATAGTGGTTGCGGTTCAACCCATCCGGCCGACCGTCATACCCGCCGGTTTCCCCGGCGAGGGAAGGGTCGTTGACCAGATCCAGGAAGGTGCTGCGACCGGCAAATGTGGTGTCCTTGGCCTCCACAATTAAGGGGTTGACCTCGTACATCGTGAGCTGAAGAGCCTTCTTGGGAGAGACAACGATGGCGCAGTCCCGGCGGAGGGCGTTATCGGTGTAGTAAATGTACCCATTGCTATTCACACCGGAGACCTTGTACCGGACTTGCAGGCGGTAGGCCCCGCAGAGGTTAACGGGGAGGGTGGCCGAATAATAGCCACTGGAATCCGGACCGCTCATGGCGTAGGCGCGGAAATAGGTGTTGGAAGAGGTGCTAACCGTCGCGGGATCCTCTTCGAGCACGGCATGGTCGCGTCGGTTGAGATTGGTGTAGACCTCGACACTGGAAACGGTCGCGGAGCCTGCGTTGGGCTTAAACTTTACCGTGAGCTCGGCGGTATCTCCGGCGACCTCGTCCAGGTAAAAACGGCGGAGGCCATAATTGCCGTCGGTTTCGTTTCCGTTGACGGAAACGATCATCTCCGGATTGCCCACGTCGAACCGCCCGTCGAGATCCTCATCGCGGATGGAGGCGGTATTAATGGCCTGAAACTCCGGGATCTCGATGTCGTCGGCCACGTTTCCGAAGGAAGCGGGGGCTTGCGCAAGAAGAGAACCCCCGTCCGCCCGAGGATAAGCTCCCACGGCAAGGTAAAGAATTCGAGGCACCGAGCCGAAAACCTGGATTAAATCTATTTCGGTCTCCAAGGCACCGCCCTGATTGCCGAGAAAATTCCTGCCGGCAGCCCCCAATCCGTTGGCGTAAGCATCGGTCGGATTAGCTCCGATCCACGGCTTGGTCTGGGCGGAGAAATCAAACTTTCCATAGACTCTCCCTGCTTTGGCCCAGGGATGGTTGACCGGGTTGCCAAACTGATCGGTGATAAAGATAAAGTGGTCGTTGCTACCCCCCTTGGTGGACCAGGTGGCGGTGTACAGCTTGTTGCCACGGATAGCGGCGTAAATGCGCATGCCGTTGTCCGAGACGATGAAATTCTGACTATCAAACCCTCCGTCCATCACAAAGCCGGCGGAGGTGGAGGCGGTCCAGGTCGCTCCTCCGGTTGTGTCGGAAGTGGAACCGCTGGAGAAACTGTAAGTGACCGAAGTGGCTCCAGATGGAACCGCATAGGTATAAGTAAAGCCGTTGGCACCGGAACTCATGGCAAAGGTTTGCGGTGAGCCGGCTGCGGTTGGGGCCAGCGTCACATTGACGGAGGAAGCGGAGGCAAGGGGACCTTCATTCGGGCGATAAGTGATGGTGATAAACTTTGATCCTCCGCTGGCACTCAGGGTGGAGGAGGCAAAAGAAGATAACGATACGGGGGGCACGCTGTTGGCGCTGTAGATATTGAACTGGTAGGGGTTGCCGGAGATGCGGTGACCCTTGATGACTTCTTGGAGATTCGCCACACCGTCGCCATCGGAGTCCACGTCACCGTCCCAGCTGTTGACATAGTCGGTATCGGCAGCCATGGCATTCAGACGGGTCCAGCTTTCTCCAAAGTTGGGGATGAGATCCTTGCTGTTATCCCCCGGCCAAGCCTGATCGGGGCCGGGATTCGTGCCGTTGAGGAAACCACTCAGCTCGATCTCGTCGGGAAGTCCGTCGCCATCGGAATCGTGCAGGTTCTGACCCAAGAGGTTGAAGACCACCCGGCGGGAGACCCGGTTTTCATTGGCGGTGCCGGGATTAACGACGGCCTCAAAAAAATGCGGCCCATTGATGAATGCCCCCGTGAAAAGCCGGTTGGCGCCCCCGGAGCGGTAGCGGCCGTTGAAGAAGATTTCGAAGACCCCGCTCCCGGTGCTTGTTTCCCGCAAGCCTACATCGTCCGCGCTGTACACTTGTTCGAAGCCATTCCAGAAAAGCTTCACGTTGTTGGTGGCCGTGCCGGCCGGGACGGTTAGGGTGGTCTTGAAGAAGGGCTCGGTCAGGGTGGCGTTGTTGGCATGGTTGATCGAAATGGAAGAGCCGACGCTGTCGACCGTGAAGTTCCGTGTCAGGCTGGAACTGTTGATGACGCTGCGGGAGCTTCCGTAATCCGCTTCCGTGGCGTTGAGGGTGATGCTGTGGCTGCCGGCGGGCAGTCCGTCGAGGCTTATCCTCCACTTACCCTTGATGACCTCGTCGGCCTGTTGAGGGGAGCCTCCGTTCAGGGAATACGTTAGATTGTGGAGGGTCCGGTCTGGATTGTTGATGGTGAGAACGCGGGCCCCTTGGATGGTTTCTCCCGGGTTAAGATTCTCGAACTCGAGATCGGGGCCCCGGCGATCGAGATAAACGGTTTCGCTGAAAGTTTGGAAGAGGGCCGGTTTGCCGGTGCGCCCGTTGAATACGCGGGCTTTGATGGTGTGTAGGCCCTCGGGGATGTTGGCGAGATTGGCGGTCAGGCGATAGTGGCCGTCCGCAATCTTGACGGCATTTTCAAATCCCCCGGTCACTACGGTCTTGTTGGTGTTATCCATACTGCCGCTGCCGTTGAGATCCCGCCCTTGCCCCCATTTCACGAGGACATTGTCGACTGTTTCCCCATTCTGCTGGGGGGCGGAGTTGGAGTAGCGGATGTCGATCTGCACCGTGTCGCCGGACAGGCGGACAATATTCCGCACCGGTTTGGCTGCCCCGTCGCGGCCCGCGGGTACCACCCACGGCAGGGTGCTTACGCCGGTGCCGCTGAATTGAAGTGGATCCACGCCGGTAGGAGCCTCGGCGTTGAAGGGGGCGTAGCAGACCCAACCTTGGCCTCCGCCTCCAGGCACGCGGATGGTGGCTTGGCCGGTGCCGCTGACGGTTACCACGTCGGAATTTCGGCCGGTGTAGTCCTTAAGTTTTGTGCCGGGGGAGAAGGCCGTTTGCACCGTGCGGGTCTGATCGGATCCTGAGTCGTTGAGGGCCACCAGCAGGAGACTCTCTCCGGCATCGGGGTTGCCGTCGTTATCCAGGTCGTCGTAGCGTTCGAAGGCAAAATAGTCGGCCTCGCTCCAGCGGGAGTATTCCTTGCCCCGGGCGAAATGGTTGTGGACGTAAACCAGATTGGGGATGGCATTGCTTTGGAAGCCGTTGACGGTATCGCCGAGGGCGTAGTCGTAGCCTTTTTCCATCCAGGTATTTTTGCCGGCGGCCCGACCGATCTGACTTTGGGCCAGATTATTGCCGGAAAAGTAGACCACCGGCACGCCCACGCGGGTGAGGATGTAGGCGTAGGCAAGTTCCAGCTTCGAAGGGGGCCCTTCGTCGTGACTATGGGCGAACATAACGCCTTCTTCGGGGCTAAATCCGGAAAAGCCGGAGAGCGCGGCAAGGTTTCCGTTGTTGAAGGCGTCGTTCATCATTCCTTTCTTGCGGGGAAAATCCAGGTAGCGGGTCTTAATACCCCAGTTCGGGTCGCTGGGATTCCGCCAGTAGTCGACTTCGCTTACGCCGCCAATGAAGAACTCGGAATAGATCAAGGCGCTGTCGCGGCGGATATCGTTTTGATACATCTCATCAAAGTTCATGCCTTGCACCGTGGTATTGGGGGGACGGTTGAGGCGGCGTTCCTTGAAGTTACGCTGGATATTATAAATAAAGGTCTGGTTGCGGAGAGATTCCGACTGGTTCGGCATCCCGAAGAAGTCTTTATAAACGTGTTTGGGGGCATCGAGGCGGACGCCGTCGTAGTCCATGGCGTAACCCAGCCAATTGATCCAGCGGACGATAAATTGTCGGGAATTTTCCGCCACATATCCGGTCTGGTTGAAGTAGGGATATTTTTCCGAATCCCCTGGGTGACGGACAAAGGGGGTGGGGTCAGCGACATAGCCGGCCGAGTTGGCGCCACCGACCTGGAAGCGATTGTCGAACTCCAGAACGATGTCCATCAGGCTGACCAGTTCCTGGTGGAGGGTACCTCCAGTGCCGTTAGCGGCGTCCCAAAGATACATGCGATCCGCCCGTTTGAAGCCGCCGGGCTGGGAGGCATCGGCCCAGACGTGGAAATCCTGAGGAACCATGCCGGGATAGGTGCGGAAGTCGGGACCGTTTCCGGTATGGTTGAAGACGATATCCGGGTAAATTTTCATATCCAACTGGTGGGCGTTGTCGACGAGGTTACGCAGAGAGGTGCGAGAGCCGTACCGGGTTTCCCAGTGGCCTCGCTGGGGAGTGTCACCCAAATCAAAGCGGTCGAAGGAGTTGTAGCCCACATTTCCCCCGTAGGCGTAAGGGTAGGGACCGCCAATCGGGGACTTGCCGGGGGGCGGAGTCCAGATGGACTCATAACCGATCTCGGCCATCTCGGGTAGGCGTTGGTACATCTCATCCCAGCGGGTTTCAAAGTATTGGATGATGACCTCTGATTGTCCCCAATGGGGGAGGATCAAAAGGAGCGTGGCGAAGGCTGACGACTTTAGGGAAAGCCTTCTCATGGAATTATTTATCATACAGGCGAATCGGATAAAATCCACAGGGTTTTTCATGGAACAGTTCAAATGTAAACCTCTGCCACATAGCTACATAGACAGGGTCAGACCCCCCTGTGTTCAAAGAATTATTGATCAGGGAGTTGGAGAGAGATTAATGCGGTAAAACTTTTGGGTGGAGTTGGTCGCGGAGGTGTCGGTGACCGATTTAGTCGTGCCGTCTCCGATGATCGGTGATCCGATGTTGCCCCAGGAGTTGGTCGAGAGATTGCCGTTCGCCACGACCTGATAGGTGATTCCAGTCACGGTTGGGAAGGACATGGTAAACCCGTTTGTCGAAAGGCCGTTTCCATCGCCAGGGTTGAGGTTAAGGGTCGGCAAGCCGGTCGCGATGGCGGAGTTGGGATTGGTGCCGAGTCGGAACTCGAGGAGGTTGCCGATGCCGTCGGCGTCCGGGTCTCCGGAGGCATTTTGGGATAGGTTGCCAAAGTTACTGTTTTCCCATGCATCGAGCAGGCCATCGCCGTCGCTGTCTGGGTTCGGGGCATCGGTGCCATCGTCGAATCCCAGGGTAATGACATGCGGACCATCTCCAGTCAGTTCCACCTCCACCTGATGGGTCTGGGCTTGATTGCGGCGGAGGATGGTGGTGCCGGCGGTGGTGAGATCGGTGGCACCGGCATTGATCACGCCTCCGGTTGAGACCTCGACAAAAGCCCGGACGACTTCGGAGCCGGAGATGTTGGTCAGAGCAACTCGGCGGTTGGTATTGGAAAGAACCTCGTTGCCCAAGCCCGCCTGACCCCGGAGGAGAAGATCCCCGAGATTGGGGGAAAGGCCGAAGCGGATGAAGGCTTTGCTCAAACCGCTCAGGGAGTAGGAGGCGGTGAAAGATTTGGCGTCTGCCGAGCCGAGAGTGACGACCTTGGTAACATCCGATTGGTTGCTGAAAGACCATCCGGTGGAGCCGGAAGCGGCGGCAACGGTGTAGTCACCATTGACCGAGGCGCGATTTCCCGAACCCGCCGTGGGCATAAGCCACCAGTCTTTGAAACCGCTGGTGCGGTAGGCAGTGGCATTGTCGCTGCCTTCATCTTCTGTCTCGGTGTTGCTGTAGGCGGCGAAGTTGCCGGAAACTTGCCAGACCTTTCCGCTGGCCGGATCCCGCATCCACGCGGCGGTCATCCGGCCACCTTTGGCCTCAAAGACGCCAAAAAGGCGGCAGTTGTAGAGGAGGTACTCGGGCGAACCGTCGAGGTCCACATCGCTGCTCTCCTGGGCCAAGGTGTTGTTGGTGGCGGCGGAGGCCCAGGTCTGCACCCGTTCGTAGACTTTGGCGAAGCGGGCCTGAGCTTGGCTGTTTCGGGCGAAGGGAGCCAGGGTCTGACCCGCGCCATTGTTGGGGTTGATGTAGACCCCCGTGCTGAATTTACTCAGATCGGTGACATTCGTGGTGCTGTGGAAGCCACTGAGGAACATGGCGGCGTGCAACGCGCCATCGGCGAGGTTGCGCAGCCCGGGCTGGGTGACGGGGTTCACTTGCCGCACCCCGCGCCAAGCTTGGTCGGCCTGTCCGGTGATGTCGCCGACCTCGCCGAAAGTGGGGGCAGCCGTGCCGCCGAACCTTTGGTTTTTCAAGCCGGGGCGGTTGTTACCGCCGTCAAACCAGTTGTCGTAGTTTTCCCCACTGGCCCAGTCGACCCAATCCTTGGCGACAGGGGCAAGGGTCGGGGAACCGCGATCCACCGTGCCCCACTCGCTATAGGTGCCACCGTCCTGGCCGATATAGTTTACCTCGTGGTTGGCGATCTGATCGGCGGTGACCACCCGGATCCATGGGCGGCTGGCCAGCCAGCGGACATTGGCGTCATAGCTGTCACTGCGGGTGTCCGTGGCAAAGTCGTTCAGATCACGGCAAAGGACGACGACCTGATCCTGCACGCCGCTGCGGGCGCGACGGGAGAGAAGTTGGCGGACGGCGAGGCTGGAGCCGTCATCCAGAGTTTGGTTGAGGTATTCCGAGGTGAAGTCGTGGATGGGGAAGACTTTCACATTGCCCACCTTGTTCAGGCGGAAACCTTCCGTGCCAAGCGCGGAGGATCGACCGAACCACTTAAGGAAATGGCGCATTTGGTCCGCGAAGGTGTAGGTATATCCCATCGATTGAATCTGGCCCAGAGTCACGTCATCCAGGACTCGTTCGGCCGGCCAGAACACCTTGGAAGAAGTGACCGTCGAACCGGACCCGTAAATGGTGTTGAGGAACTGTTGGGAAAGAGTCTTGCTGGAGGTGTTGAATTCACTCGGAAAGTATTTGGTCATGTGATCCGCGAAGGTGGTGCCGACAAGGTCGATCACGTTGTTGGAAACGAGGCCGCGGATTTGGCCGTTGAAGTTCGGTCCGTCGTTGCGGGTGTCCGTGCTCTTGGCCCACTCGAGGGACGAGGCGAGGGTGGGCGTGAGATGAAGGGTCAGCGGGGCCTGATAGGTGTTGTGGGTGGCGAGCAGGCGGTGATAGCCGGCGGCATTGGTGGCGGCGCGGTCGTGGATGAGCGCCTGGGTGGAGCCGCCGGGCTGAAGGGTCTGGTTGCCGTGGGCCAGCAGCATGACCTTGGCGGAGCGGTTGCGGTCATTGTATTTCCTGCCGTTGTTGCCCTGACTCAGATCGCGGCCGAAATAGTAAGAGAGTTTGCCGTTGAGTTGGATGTTGGACTGATCCTTCCAGTAGTCCGAAGCGAGCCAGTCGTCCGCGATGGTGTCGCGAATATCGTTCCGGCCGGAAATGTCGCCGGTGCCTGACCCCGTCGTGTTAGGTCTCGTGGTGAACACCTGGAAATTTAGTTTATTGGGATCACCGTCCCATCCTGAATCGAGCAAGTTCTGGCGATCGACGGAAATTTCAACCGCATCGTAGGTGCTGGACCACTGAGCCCGGTTGAGGCCGCCAAAACTACGGGATTCGACCCCGAAGCTGGCGTTGGGAATTTGAAATTGGGTGGTGGTGTTGTTGCCGCGGGCGGTGTCGACAAAGATGGTGCCAAAATCCTGCCCGTATACGGCCACGACAGCCTCCCATCGCATGTCGGTGACAATGTCCACCTCGTTGGGAATTGAGGCCTCGCCGACCGCAGGGTTACCGGTGTCGATGACGATGTAAGCGTCCACCTCGGACGTCCAGGCGTCGGCCGCGAGGTTCATGAAATCGACGCGGAAGTAGAGTTTGCCATCCCCGTTGGGCCCGACCGCGCCGCCGTCCCGGAAAGAAAACGCGACGATATCGCGGGAGTCGTCGTTGCTGTTGGTGCGGTAAACGTCGGCGCCCTGACTGCCTCCCTCGTTGTATTCGTCGAGGGCGATCAGGTCCGTGTGCTTCCAATCCATAAATTGGCCGATACGGATGGTGCCCTCGCCCGATCCGCCGCCGATAGGGGTATTGCTGATATTCGGATGGGTGCCCGCGGCCAGTTCCTGTTCATTGGTGAGGAGATCGTTGTCCGGATTCCCGGAGGCGCCATTCTTCGGATCGCCCGGACCCCCGTTGGCAAGGTTGTACGAACCATTATCGAGCGGATCCAAACCGTTGTTCTTTTCCCAGCCGTCGGGAAGGGTGTCGCCGTCGGTGTCGCCGATGAGGGCATCGGACTCGGTGATTTCCAGTTTCGGCCAGCCGTTGGTTTGTCGGGTGCCGGCCGCATTGGTGGAGGGCTGATAGGCAGCAAACAAAAGGGAGTAGTTGACGGATCGAGAGTAGGAATTCGTGCCTCGCCTGAACTCTGATCCAGCCACGGCCAAGGGGGTGTCGGTAGTAAGGTCGAGCAGGAGGCTTTTACGGCTCCCGTCGGCAAAACGCAGGAGGATGTCGGTTCGGCCGTTGCCGTTGTTGTCCTCACTGCCGTCAGTCAGGCCATCGGCATCGCTGTCGTTTTTAGTGGCGCTGGTTTCCTCCCACGTTTCCCAGGATTCGACGGCATTGTTGGGCCAGTCGCCCCCATTGGGACGATTGGCGCTGTTGGTGTACTGGGTGATGGTGGCAGTCAGCTGGAGGGGCTTGCCGTCCCCGTCGGTCCAACCGTTGCGGTTGGCGTCTTCGACTCCATCCTGAATGCCGTCCCCGTCGGTATCAGGGTTCGCTGGGTCAGTGACGGAACCGGCGGCTTGGCGGGTGCGGTCATCGCCGGCACTTTGGGAGCCGACGCCGGGGACTGCAGGGTAGTTTTCGACGACGGCGTAAAGAGGCGGATCGAGGTCGCCGATGAAGTTTTTCCAACCATCGCCGTTGGTGTCGACGGTGGCGACGGTGTTGGTGCCGGCGACCCGCCAGCCGACCTCAAGGCCGTCGGGCAGACCGTCGCTATCGGAGTCGGGGCTGGTGGGCAGTGAATTTCCGGTGGCGTAGTAGATGTGGACATCCCCGTTTTTCCAGGTTTCGGCGTTGCCGATGGGTAACGCTTTGCGGTTGCTTTCGTCGATATTGACGAGGCCATCGTTGTCGTCGTCGCCGTCATCGGTGTAGGAGGGGGTGACAATCTGGCGAAGAACCACGTTGGCGTTACGCGAGGTCTTGGTGGGGGTACTGCCGCTGAGGATCGCTTCGGCCTCGATGCGGTAGCTGCCGGCAGCCGTAATGCTCCAGGTGTAGCTCCAGGTCTTAATGTTGCCGTTGACGACGGAAGTCGGGCTATTGGTGGTGGTGATCCCGGTGAGGGTGGGTGCGGAAGTGACGCCGGTGCTGGTTTCCACCTGTACCTCGTAGTTGACGGAGTCCTCGCCAGGTCCGTCGGGCAGGACGATTTCGGTGGGGCGACCGTCGGAACCGACCACGGTTGGCTGAGTGATGCGGATGAACGGTTTGTTACTGGGGTTGACGGTGACACGGCGAATGGCGGTGTAGGTGGGGTTGGCGTCGTTCGGGTCCTGGTACACGACGCGGAATTCCTGTTGGTTAAGGGCGGAGTTGTAGAGATTCGGAAGGGGAATCGAGAGCTGGTGGAAGGCGTTGCCGGGGCCAAAATCACCGTAATTGATCGACCAGCCCGTGCGGTCTTGGACGTTCCCTTGGGCCGAGAAAGTGAAGCGGGAGATCATCTGTTCCGGGGTAATCGAGGGGTTGCTAATCGATTTCGGGAACCAGACCTGCATGGTGTAGTTGTCGTCGACCACATCCCCATCATTGGTCGGGTAGCCGATGAGAATCCGCTCGGCGTTTCCGCGGGTTTCCACGCTGCGGATGAACTCGGTGACATTGGCCGCCGATGCCGAGAGGGTCATATTACGGGAGGATGACGCCTCCAGGAAACGCAGGGTGATGGTGCCGGCCCCGGTCAGGGGGATGTTACTGTAGGTGAAGCGCCACTCCTTTTGGTAAGGACTGGTGACGGAAAGACTGGGGGTGACCTCGTTGGCCTTGGCCCAGGTGGGATTGAGGGTGGTGTCGTAGGTTCCGTTGCCGTTGAGATCGGTGAAAGTTTCTCCGGTGTTCCAGATTCCATTCGCGTTGGCATCAACAAAGGGTTCGAAGCCGGCGCCGTTTCCGTTTTGTGCTTTTGTCACGGCATCGTCGTTGTCGTTGTCGGAGTCGGTGATGCGATACCAAACCTCTTGGACGGTCATGTCGGTGCGGACGACCATCTCGTAACTGGAACCGCCTACGGTGTCACCGTTATTGGAAGGGAAGGCGAGAACGCCTTGAGGGGTTTCGGCGTCGTAGTAGAAGGTCTGCGTGAAGGTCTGGTAAAGGGGGGCTTGGTTGGCCCCGCGGTTCAAAAAGGCCCGAGCGCGAAGGATGTGAAACCCTTCGGAAAGGCCCGTCTGCATGGCAAAAGGCCAGTTGTCATACGGTTGGCCGAGGGTGGGGGTGCGGGCATAGTCGTTGTGGGGAAAGTGCTGGACGGTGGACGGGTTGAAGTTCTCCACCCGAAAAGTCGTGAGCATCCTCTTTTTGTGTCCCACGGAAATGGGATCGCCCGGCCACCACGAGGGGGCTCCATCGGAATCCTCGTTTTTGTAGCAGCCGATTTTGTAGGTGAAGAGGGTTCCATTGGTCGGCTTCGGAATCGTCACGGAGCCCCACCAGTCATCACCGTTTTGACCATGCTGGTAATTCAGTTGTGCCACCCGCGTGGTGCCACGGCCGATGCCGCCGGCCCCCTCGGGAAAGGATCCGTCCAGGGTGTAGTACACGAACATCTTAAATCCGGATCCCACGGAGTTGCTTTTCGCCCAGATCACAATATCTGAACCACTATCGTTAAACTGTTTGTCGCCGACGCCGACCGTGCCCGTGGCTCCTCCTACCGTGTCGTCGGGGTCGTGATAGACCCAGGATGGAAACAGGTTGGCTACCACCACATTTGTGCCATTGAGTAAATCTCTGGAGTAATTGTTCGCACCGGCGGGCCCGTTGTTAATGGTGGCAGATCCTCCGATGGTTTTGGTGTAAGTCTCGGCTCCGGGGGATCCGATCTGACAGCGGGTGGTGTCCTTGGCAGCGAATTTTTCGGGGTGCTGGCGATCGACGAAGGTGGGTTGCTCGTAGCCAAGCCAAATGTCGGTGCGGAGACCCGGGGGGTTGTCGCGTTTCCCGGGGTCGGCGCCGAGACCGGATCCGTTCAGGTCCACGCCACCGTTGAGTTTGACGAGGATGTTTTCCGCAGAGCCGTCGGCCCGAGCGAGAATGGTGAAGGGCTGACCGGCCTTCACGACAGGGACAGTGGTTTGGTAGGTGTAGGGCACCGGGGTGGTGTTGGTCGGATAACCGCGATTGGGAAGACCGCTGGGATTGAACGTGGCGTCACCATCGCGTCCATCCTTGCGGGTGACGGTGATTCGGGGGACCTCCTCAAGATGGCCGGTGGAGGCGTTTGTTTGGTAAAGGGTGATGGCGGCATTGGGCCACAGGGTGGAAAGTTCCGGCGTGCGGTAGCTGAAAAGAAAATATCCGCCAGGCGGGACCGTGACCGTGCTTAACTCGCCGGCGTATTTGTAAAAGCCAACCATACTCGAGCCGTTCGGGCCCTCGGCGTACTGGTACAGATAGGCGCCGCTTGGGAAACTAGTGCTGAGATTCCGCGCCTGCCCCTGCGCGGTGTTGTCGTTCATCATCATCACCATGGTGATTTCATCGCTGGCGTTACCGCTACGGGTGGAGCCGTCGGGGCTGCAATTGTCGCGGCGCTCGAAGGCGAGGTAGTCGCCGTCAGCCCAGCGCCCCTGTTGCAATCCCCGGGCGAATTCATGGTGAAGTTTGAGAATGTTGGGAATCCGCGGGTCGCCAAACTGTCCGAGATATTGCGTGTTGGCGTGACGGGGGAAGGCACCGCCGGACTCGCCGAGGGTTTCGGCTTTGTTGTAGCCGTCGGAATAAATTAGGCCCATGCCCTCGCGGGTCATGTAGTAAGCGTGCTGCCACTCCTTTTGGGCGGCGTAATCGCTGTCATGGCTGTTGGCATGCGTGACCCCGAGACTGGCGGCAAAGCCACCGGCGCCCGCGGCATCCAAGCCGGAAAGTGAGGCGCCGGGATTCCCGAGAGTGCTGTTGAGCTTGCTCCGTAGATCATTATCGACCAGCCGCATACCGGCATCCCAGTAGCCTCCATAGCCCGGAGGTTGTCCAAGATGCTCGCCGAAAACCATGGCATCGTCGCGGGGGCGTTTGTCCTCAAAAACGGAATCCCGGTGGTTCGCGTCGCTAAAACCTCGGGTGCGATTGAACTGCCATTGAACACCTCCGAGATAGCCGGCATCGCTGCTATCCTTATTGGCGCCAGACTGTTGTCCAAAGAAGTAGTCGGGCACGTGTTTGACCGCATCGAGCCGAAGGCCGTCCGCCTTAAGGCGATCGATTTTATAGCGGGCGGCCCGGATCAGATAGGCGCCGACGTCTTCCTTGAAGGCTCCTGGGTTGGCGCTGATGAATTCCTGGGCCTTGGTGATGATCTGGGCGGAGGTAGCGTTCGTTCCGAGTTCTGCACGCGCCTGATCGATGAGGACGCCGAAATAGGCGGTATTTCCATCCTTGTCCTTGTCGTACTGTTCCGGACGGACGAAATCGCGAATGAAGGAATATTTTGGATGGGTAGCACCCTCACTGGTTCCGTGGTTGGCGTTGGGGGTTTCGTGGGCGATATCAATGAGGTCGGCGAGACCGAGGTTCTGCACCTGCCAAGCACTGCTCCAATCACGGGTGTTGTCCCATTTGCGGTAAAAGCCGTCTTCGGTTTTCCGCAAATGGAAGTCCTCCGGAACCATTCCCGGATAAATATCGATGGCGGTGCTTTCGTTATAGCCAGGCACATCGAAGGCCCGGTGATTCATGATGTTGTCGAAATAAACGCGGATGCTGAAGCGGTGGGCGGTGGTCACCATTTCCAATAGTTCAGCCTCGGTTCCGTAGCGGGTGCGGACCGAGTCGCGCTGATTCTTGGAGCCAAAATCGAAAGGATCCCACAAATCATAGCCGACGGAGAGGCCTCCGGATCCTTTGGTGGGAGGCGGGAGCCAAAGGGCGGTATAGCCGGCTTCGGCCAGCTCAGGCATTTTTTGGATCAGATCGGCGTAGGAGACGTTGAAAAGCTGGAGGAGTGCCTCGGCTCGGGTTTGGTTGGAACTCAAAGGGATGCAGATCGCGGCTGTGAGTATCCAAATCCGAACGATGGTGCATCGGATATTCATATCATTTGCATCCAAGGGTAATTTAAGCACAAGTAGGTCACTTTTAAATAGATAAGATAAAATATTTGAAACTTTTGAACAGA
The DNA here is from genome assembly GCA_041165425.1 of Verrucomicrobiota bacterium. GTDB lineage: Bacteria > Verrucomicrobiota > Verrucomicrobiia > Methylacidiphilales > Verrucolacustridaceae > Verrucolacustris. The sequence goes on along the minus strand of JBEANM010000001.1, from coordinate 16,380 downwards.
TCAACGTTCAAACTAAAATACTTTGATATAAAACAACTTAGGGAAACAAAATCATTAAATTGTTCATTTGACCCAAAAGAGGGGTCAAAAACTACTTTTGTGAAAGTTGAATGACGGCGGAAACGTCTTTCTGAATCTGTTCGGCCAGGCTTTTGGGGGAATCGAATTTTTGAGTGGGCCGAAGAAACTGGCTGAACTCCAAATCCAATTGCTGATCCAAAAGCTGACCCTGAAAACCAAGCAGATGGGCTTCCGGGTGGCGGTCCTTTCCTCCGAAGGTTGGCTGGGATCCTAAATGGATCGCTGCTGGAAAGGTTTTGCCTCCGGCTAAATGGGCCCGACCGGCGTAGACGCCGTCGGGGGGCAGGCACTCGTCTTCAGTCTTTAAATTCGCGGTGGCAAAACCAAGCCCGGTCCCCCGACCGGCGCCTTGGCCCACGCAGCCGAAAAGGGTGAAAGGACGGCCGAGCATCGCGGCGGTATCGGGCAGCTGGCCGGCGGAAATGGCGGCCCGAATTCGGCTGCTGCTGATTCGCTCCCCTGCAAAAAGCACGGGATCTGGATTATCGAGGAGAACTTTTCTTTCCGTACACCACTGCCCGAGAAGCTTCACATCTCCCGAGCGATTTTTGCCGAATCTCCAATTCGGTCCGACCGAAACGGTCTGCAGGGCGGGAAAAGCCCGCGCCAGTTCGGAAAGAAAATCGGGCGGTTCTTGGCGGGAGCGGGAAGCATCAAACGGTAAAGCGACGACCAGGCCGATCTGCCATCGTCCAAGAACACGAAGTTTGTGGGGTAGACCAGTGATAAGGGCCGGATGTTTTTCCGGGTGTAGAACCGAAAGAGGATGGTCGCGGAAAGTGAGGACGGCGGTTTGGGTGGGGGCGTGGGGCTTTTCGCCGCCGAGAATGACGCGACGATGGCCCAGATGGAGACCGTCGAAAAATCCCAAGGCAAGATGGCGGATGGAGGAGCCGGCGGGGGAGGGTTTGAGGGAGTCGACGACGGTCACGTGCGGCGGATGCGTGAAATTTCCGGGAGGGAAATCAGATGGCGGGCAAGGTAGTCGATTCCCTGGGCAGCCTCGAGATCCGACCAGCGCACGGCTTTCGACAACTCGAAATTTCCCGAGCGGGTGCGGATGAGGGCGGACATGTGTCCGCCGCAGCCGATCAGTTGGCCGAGATCGTGGCAGTAGGTGCGGACATAAAACCCCTTGGTGCAGTGAATGCGGAAGCGGACAATAGGCAAAGCGACTTCCAGGATCTCGTGCCGGTCGATCCGCACTTTGCGGGCAGGGCGGTCGATGACTTTGCCCTCCCGCGCCAGTTTATAGAGGGGAACCCCGTCTTTCTTGATGGCGGAGACCATGGGAGGGACTTGGTCGAATTCACCGGTGAATTTGGCGAAAGCGGCCTCGATGGCGGCCCGGTCCAAAGTGGGAACGGGTTTGGTCTCGAGGATTTTGCCGGCGGCGTCCTGGGTATCGGTGGTTTCGCCGAGTTTGAGGGTCCCCTCGTACTCTTTGTCTTCGGCCATAAGCAGATCCTGAACCCGGGTAGCTTTCCCAATGACGAGCATGAGGAGTCCGGTGGCAATAGGGTCGAGCGTCCCGCAGTGGCCCACCTTACGCTGGTTGAAGCGGCGTCGGACAAAGTCGACGATATCGTGGGAAGTTTTGCCGGGGGGTTTGTCGACGAGCAATAAACCGTCCAGTTGAGGGATCACCGGGATGAACTTTCGTCTGCGGTTACGGAGAAACTTGAATGGTTGAATTCATGACGATTGGGGTGGAACCAATGAAGAGTTCAAAGTGCAGAACGATTGGGGAAAAAGCAAGGTCAGCAGGTTGCTTGTATTGGGTAAAGGGTTGCGGGTAAGTGTCAGGCTTCCAGTTTTGCGATGGCTTGGGAGATGGCCGCGAGGACGAGGTCGCGGCTCTTTTCACCGTCTTTGGTAAACCGGATACCGGCGGCGGCCCGGTGACCCCCGCCACCGAAAGAACTGGCGATTTTGTTAACGTCCACCCGGCCCTTGGATCTGAGGCTGACCCTTAATCCACCATCCGGGCTGAATTCAAATAGGGTAGCTACCTCAAGTCCTTGAATAGAAGTGACTTCCTCAATAATTCCCTCAGTGTCCTCGCTTTTCGCACCGCTTTTATTATAAAATTCAGGAAAAATAGTCAAAAATCCTGATTTATTATTATCCTTTAATGATAAAGTTTCAACTGTTAGCTTTTTAAGTTGGTATCTTTCCTGAGTGATGGACAGGTAGCACTGCTTCGCGATTTCGGATGGGTCTGCGCCGAGTTCGACCAGACTGGCAGCGATCCGGAGAGTTTGGGCATCGGTTCCACGGTAGCGAAAAGAGCCGGTATCGGTCGACAAGCCCGTATAAAGGCAGGTGGCGGCGGCGGGAGAGATTTTCCATCCGGCCATTTCAAAAAGCCGAAAAAGCACTCCGGTGGTTGCAGGAATTTCAGGGACAATGAGGCTGAGAGCGGCAAAACCGGGGTTGCTAATATGATGATCAATGACCACGTCGACGGGTTGTTTCCATTCGACCGTTTTTTTTCCGACCCGTTCCCGAGTCGAGGTGTCGAGCACAACGAACACATCCGCCTTGGCCGGGAGTTGATCCGGAATGTCCTGAATGAGTTCCTGGCCAGGAAGAAAGCGGTACATGGGGATCATTCCGCCTTCGACATGGAGGCTCGGGCTTTGGCCGCGATCCCGGAGGGTGTGAGCAAGACCCAGCAGACTCCCAAAGGCATCTCCATCCGGGCGAAGGTGGGTGAAGAGGGCGGGGGTTTGGGCCGACGCGAGACGATCGATCACCTTTTGCGCCAAGGCCTTGTCCATAAGAAGTGGATCCTAAAGTGGAGCGGGGATCGAGTCGAGGCAACCATCCTTGCCGAGGGCGAAGTCCCGGCGTAAATATTCTCTATGCGTTGGATTTCTTCGTTCGCTTTGGTTCTTCTGCTGGGGGGATCCGCCCTCTGGGCCTGTCCGACCTGCAAAGATAGCTTCATGAAAAAGGACGATGCGGGAGGTCCGGCGATGGTTTCGGACAAGTTAAACGCGGTGGGGTTGGGTTTCGGTTGGAGTGTGATTTTCATGCTGGCGGCGCCGGCTTCGGTGGCGGGCGGTCTGGTCTGGCTCGTGGTGAAAAACGGGAACGAAGCTTCCCAAGGTAAGATTTCCTGATCCGCACCTGCGGGGCGACGGCATGACCCTGCGGGATTTTCTCAAACTGACGACGCCGGCTAAAGGGTCGGTTCGGGCGCAGTTTGTCGGGCGCCGGGAACAGCAGGCCCGAAACGGCAAACCGTTCCTGCGGGTGGAGTTGGCGGATGAGAGTGAGCGGGTTTCGCTGAACATCTTTTCCGGTTCCCCGGCGTTTGAATATTTTGCCGGGGCGCAACCGGGGGAGTGTCTCGAACTTACGGGTGTTTTTGGTCCCAGCGACTACGGCCCGAATGTAGACGGTCCAGCGGCGCGAAAACTCAAGCCGATCGAGGAGGAGGAGTTTTTCTTGGGCGGGGAAGAGCGACGGAAACAACTGGAAGAGCGCTGGCAGGAGTGTCTGGCGGCGGCCAAGGCGATGAAGGACCCGCGTCTGCGCTGGATCAGCATGCGGGCGTTCGAGAAGTTTCCGGAAAAGTGGAAGCGAGCGGCGGCGGCACGGAGGAATCACCACGCGCGGCGCGGCGGACTCCTGGACCACACGGGCCAGATGATCCGGGTGGCCCGTTCCTTGGCGCCGCTTTATCCCGAGGTGGACGGCGATCTCCTCGTGGCCGGGGTGATTTTCCATGACCTGGGCAAACTTTGGGAAAACGACACGGGGGAGAAGGGGTTTGGGTCGGTGCCTAGCCGAAAAGGGGAGCTGCTCGGGCACATTTCCCTGGGCATCGAGGTGGCCAACAGCCTCTGGCGGGAGGGGGAGGCGGCGGAGGGAAAGAGTTGGGCGGATTTGAAGCCGGCCTCCGAGGAGTTGCGGGATCATCTGCTCCATCTGATCGCCTCTCACCATGGCACCAAGGAGTTTGGTTCTCCCGTGGCCCCGAAGACGCCCGAGGCTTTCCTGCTGCACCACATCGACAACATGGATGCGAAGATCGAAATGCTTCGTTTGAGCTATGCCCGCGGCAAAGAGGAGACAACCGGGCTGCTCGAGGCCCACCGGCCTTTGGAAGGGCCCTTGCCCTGGCCTATCAACGGGAGGATTCTTGAGCCGGGCCAAGCCTCATGAACCGAATTTCCTTTTTGATTCTTGGGACGATGATTTTTCTGCGCAGCTCGGTTTGGGCGTACGAATCGGCCTACCCGATGACGGCGGCTGGTTTCTGTGAGGTGAAAACCCTGCCCGTGGGAACGGTGCTGCGGGCCTCGACCCGGGCCGAGTATTTTCAGGAGAACAACGGCCTTTTCCGGCGTCTTTTCCAAGCGATCAACCAGAACAAGGTTCCGATGACCGTTCCGGTCGAGGCCAAGATGAAGCCGGGAACGATGATTTTTTATTTGGATCAGGCTTCGGCCAAGCGGGGGGACCTCCAGCTCCCAGCCGGCGTGACCCGGCAGACTCTGCCCTCGCGCACGGTGGCCTCGGTAGGGATCCGGGGGGGCTACACCCGGGAAAGTTACGAGGAGAATCTGGCCAAACTGCGCGGCTGGCTTCAAACCCAGAAGAAATGGCGGGTGGCGGGGGAGCCTTACGCGGTCTACTGGAACGGGCCTTTTACCCTTGCCCCCTTCAAGCGGTCCGAAGTGCACCTGCCGGTGCAGAAAATAAATTAATTTCGACCGCATCTTTTTTCCCAAACCGTGGTCTAATCCTATATGGGGTGTCACCTCACTGGTGGTTTGTTTCTGATTCTGGCCCTTTCCTGGGCTAGGGCCCATCCCGGCCATGAAGGGGATCCGGAGACGGCGGCAAGAGGATTACCGGAGTCCAAGGTCACGATCACGGAGGAGGGTTCTTTTCGGGTTATCCGCGCTAACGGGATTCCGAATCATGAGACCGGGAAGTTTCCCGGTCCGGGGTGTCCGAACGCCATCTCGGCCCAGAGTTATCTTTTCCGTGTCCCTCGGTATCCCCAAACCAACGCGACATTCACGTCCTTAAAACAGCAGGCGATTGGCGTGGCGCTGAACGGCGTGCCTTTTGATCCGGGCACGGCTGAATATTGGAAAAACGACCGGAATTCCGGTTGGCATATTGAGGCGATTGGAGGAGGGAAAAGTTTGGGGCTGGATCAGAACCAGGCCCACGTGCAGCCCAGCGGAGCCTACCACTATCATGGAATTCCCGTGGGTCTCTTGGCCCAACTGGGAGAAAAGGATCCCACCTTGCTGGGCTATGCGGCTGACGGATTTCCGATCTACGCCCAGACTCCCGAGAATCGGTCGAGCTATCGGCTCAAGAGTGGCGCCCGACCGGGTGGGGCCGCCGGTCCAGGCGGAAACTACGATGGCACGTACACCGCGGATTATGAATACGTCAACGGGCATGGGAATCTCGACGAGGCGAATGGGCGTACGGGAGTTACGCCGGAATATCCCCAGGGAACCTATTATTATGTGGCGACCGCGGAGTTTCCCTTTTATCCGAGGATGCTGAAGGGAACACCCGATGCGAGTTTTCGTCGGGGACCGCCCGGGGGAGGGCCGGGAGGGGCGAGTCAAAGCCGAGGATCAGGGGCAGGCGGGCCGAATGCCAAAACGGGAAGCGGTGATCCCATCCAAAGATTTGATAAAAACGGGGACGGCAAAATTTCCCAAGAGGAAGCACCTCCACCCATGCAGAAGAACTTCTCCCGGCACGATGCCAACGGTGACGGCTTTATCGATGCGGATGAGGCCCAAGCCCTTCCCCGCCCCGGCCAAGGTGGACCGCCGGGCCCGCCGCCGAATTAGGGCAGAAGTTTTCCCACGAGGGCGCTGAGGGCACGGTTGTCGGCGCGACCCGCGGCTTTGGCTTGGCAGGCTTTCATCACGGCACCCATGGCTTTCTTGTCGGTGGCCTTGAGCTCGGCGATGACGCTTTTCACCAAGGCTTCCAGCTCTGCCTCGGGCATGGCCTGAGGGAGGTAGGATTCGAGAATTTTCACTTCGGCCTGCTCCTTGGCGGCCTGGTCGGCCCGACCACCCTTGGTGAAGGCCTCGATGGAGTCGTGGCGCTTTTTGATCTCCTTGCGCACGGCCGCAATCACATCCTCGTCCTTGGCGGCGCCTTCCGCGCCGTACTTTTCGATGACCGAGTATTTGATGGCGGATTTCAACATCCGGAGGACGCTGAGGCGGTCGGCATCCTTGGCTTTCATGGCTTCCTTGATCTGTTCGTCGACTTGGGCGGCTAAACTCATACTCCCACTCAACCCCCGAAGACCGACGGGGTCAAACCAACCATTCTTTGCGACCAAGACATCTTTTCGCTTAACTTGGGTTTGTGACCAGGATTTTGGACAGCCACGAGGCCCGTTGGGCACTGATCTGGATTGGTCTGGTGACGGCGTTGCGACTTTGGTTCGCGCCCCGGCTGGATCTGGTGGGAGACGAGGCCCACTACTGGGAGTGCGGACGGTTTCTGGACTGGAGCCATTACGGAAAGGGGCCCGGGGCCGCCCTGGTGATCTGGCTCTTCACGAGTTTGCTGGGGGATGCGGTCTGGGTGGTGCGCCTGCCGGCCGTGCTGCTGGCGGCAGGGACCGGATGGTTGATTTTTCTTTTGGGGCGGACGTTTTACAGCGACCGCGTGGGCTTGGCGGCCGTGGTGGCCGCCTCGGTGATGCCGCTGTTTGCCGTGGGGAGCATCCTGATGACGATCGATCCCTTGAGCGTTTTTTTCTGGGCGGCATCGACGCTGACTTTCTGGCAAGCCTTGTCCCAGCCGGAGCAGAAACGGTTTTGGGTGCTGACCGGTCTCTGGGTTGGGTTTGGTTTTCAGGCCAAATACACCAACGCGGCCGTGATCATTTCTTTTCTCCTCTTTCTTCTTTTGGTTCCCTCCCGGCGCCGGCTGATTTTTTCCCGGGGGACCTTTTGGATGTTGGGCACTGTACTCCTGCTGATGTTGCCCATTCTGCTGTGGAACGCTTTCCGGGAGTGGATCGGCGCGTTGCACGTTTTTGAGGGCGGCGATTTTAACCGCGGGTTCCGGGCGGATTTCGGAAAGTTTTTCGGTTTCTGGCTTCTCCAGGCGATCGTGGTTTCGCCTCTCTTATTTTTGGTCATGTTGGCTGGGGCGATCCGGCCCGCCGCGACCCGCCTCCCGCAGGGATCGCTCTATTTGCAGTGCCTCTTTTGGCCGCTGTTTCTGGCCTACGCCTGGGTCAGCCTCAATAAAACGGCGAATGGAAATTGGACGGCTCCGGCCCTGGTGGCGGGGTTGGTCTTGGGGGCGGGATGGGCGATGGTCCGGTGGGATTCGGGGAAGATAGGCTGGCGGGTGGCTTTGTCTCTGGCCCTGGGGGTGGGTCTGATTCTAACGGCCCTGCTGCACGATATTTTCCCCCTCCGTTTGAAAAACAACCCTTTGGATCGGGCGAAGGGCTGGAAAGATTTGGCGGGGGAGGCCCAGAAAGTGAGGGAGCAGATCGGGGCGGACTTCGTGGTCGCGGACGAGTATCAGACCGCGAGTCTGCTTTCCTTTTATCTTCCCGATCGACCCCGGGCTTACACCCCGGACTGGCCGCAGGTGATGACCCAATATTCGCTTTGGCCTAGCTACCGCGAGACTTATCCGGAAGGAAGCACCGGGCTCTATGTGGCGGAGCAGCCCAACCCGCTCCCGCCGATCGCCCGAGATTTTGAGTCTGTGCGGATTGTGGGCACCTACCGGCGGACCAGCTGGGGTCAGCCCATGGGGCCCACTTTCCATTTTTACGAATGCCGGGGCCTGAAGGTTGGACAACCCACCACCTGGAAGGACAGGCTCGATTACACCCGCCGAGCCCAAAAGCCATGACGATCCTCTACCGATATTTAACCAGTCAGATGATGGCGGCCACCGCCGGTTCGGTGGCGGTGCTTTCCCTAGTCATTGTGCTGGGGAACGCCTTCAAACAGATTTTTGAACTGCTGGTGAATGATGAGATGCCGATCACCTTGATTTTTAAAATGGTCGGCCTACTGGTGCCGCAGGCACTGACCTTCACGATGCCGTGGGGTATTTTGGTGGCCGCGTTGATTGTTTTTGGCCGGATGTCCCAGGATCTGGAACTGCAGGCGATTCGGGCGGCGGGAATCGGACTCATTCCGCTGGTGGCACCGGTGATTCTGTTCGGGCTCTTTGTTTCGGGAATCTGTTTTTACAACAATGCCGTGCTCGTACCGATGACCCTGCAGAAGTTTCATTCGGTTCTGCTTGATATCGGCCGGGACAATCCGGCGTTTCTGGTCCGGGCGGGGGAGCCGATGGATCGGTTTCCGGGTTACCGGATCTATATCGGTGAAAAAAAAGGAACGGATCTGACGGATATCCATATTTGGGAACTGGATCCTAGCGGGATCCCGCGGCGGAATATCCGGGCGGAAAAGGGAACTATTTCCGCGGATCTGGATGACCTTAGTCTAACCATCACCCTGCAAAAAGCGCGTCAGGAGGAGAGGGGGGAGAATGCGGCGGATTTAAACTCCATCCGGGCGGGACTCAGCGCGGATCAGTTGCCCCTTAAGATCTCCCTGAAAAACCTGATCAACCCGGAGGATCTTAAGGATATCCGGATTGCCGCCATGGGCGATTTGGTGGGGCGGGTGTTTGCGCCGATGGAGGGCTACATTGATCCGAAACAGGTTTATCCCATGCTGACGGAAATGCAGAAGCGGATCAGCTTTGCTTTGGCCCCCTTCACGTTGTTGCTGGTAGGGATTCCCCTGGGAATTCGGGTGCAGCGCAAGGAAACCTCGGTCGGCGTGGTGATCAGTTTTTTCGTAGTCATGGCTTACTATGCCCTGATTCTGCTGGCCGAAGGATTGAAGGGTCGGGGAGGAGCCTATCCGGAACTGATTGTCTGGTTGCCGAATCTGAGTCTGCAAATCCTGGGCTTCTTTCTGCTGTGGCGGGCCAATTTCCAGCAGACCTGAGCTAAGGGAGCGGCGGAGGGATTGAACCAACCGCCGTCCACCATTTCAGGTCGCTTCGATTCCCTCGGCCTCCAAATGGGCAAAAAGGGAGTCGCGCCGTTGCCGGGCCTCGCGCAGGTTGCGGGTCTCTAGGGAAACCCGGATCCGGCGTTTCGTGTAGTCGGACTGGTGGACCGTGTAATGGATCCACCAGGTGCCGTGGTTGTTCCAGAGGTGGTGATCCGGATTCTCCGGATCGATCTTGATGCTCAGGGAGGCCCAAGGGACCTGTAGGGTTGCGGTGCTCATGTTGATGCGTCTCCTTTCGGTGACGCATCCCGAAGCGAGGCACAAAAATACCGCCAACACATTCCTGTGCGGGCGGTGGCCTCGCGGAGAAGTTTGTTCGATCCCAGAGGGGATCGCACATCGGCAGGGAGCTGAGGGCTCTCCGCCAGCCACCGTGGGATCTCCACCCCCGGTTGGCGGCCTCCGGTCTTGCGACCGGAGATCTCGGAATGCGTTTTGTTATCCTAAGAAATCCGCCGATCCCGTCAAGGGTAGCGGGAATTTATGACACGGAGGAGGAGGGGAGGGCCAAAGGAAGCGGCGAATCTCCATCCATCATCTAATGGAGGCGCAACCCACCCTTGGAAGCATACGCGGAGGCCGGCTGACCACCGCGCTCCAACTGAACGGAGCCACAGCTTTTTCCTTTAGAGGGGCAGCAAGACTTGTTCGTCCCGCAGACATCCGTGCAGGCCTCGGGGCAGGAACCGGCCTGGATCCAGGTGGCGCAGGTTAGGAGAACGACACAGAAGATTCTCTTCACGTGAGTTATTATTGCGTGGGGAACGGCCCCGTCAACGGGCAACGGGAGGTTGTCTGGCTTTTTCCAGGGCGGCGGCGGCCTCATCGGGTCGTTTTAACTCCGCATAGAGAGCGGCGAGAAGGTTCCAGCCGGCGCGGTTATGGGGCTCCAGCTGGGTGGCCCGCTCGGCAAATGGCACGGCTTGCTCGAACTGATTGGCGCCGGTTTTGGCGGTGGCGAGGTTGAGCCAGGCCCGTGCATCCGACGGCGAAAGACGAGTGGCCTTTTCCGCCGCGACCGCGGCGGTGGCGAAATCCTTCCCGGCGTTGGCACAGGCAGCCAACTGCACCCAGGCGCGGGGATCTTCGGGGCCTTTAGCGGTGGCCTGCTCGGCCGCCTCCCGAGCTTTTTCAACTTGGCCGGTGGCGAGGCGTGCGGCCGCCAGCACCGACCAGGCGCGCACCGAGTCGGGATTTAGCTTGGCGGCCTGCTCGGCCGGGCGGATCGCCTCCTTGAATTTTCCCGTGGAAATAAAAAGCTCCCCGAGGCCTTCCGCCGTATCGCCGTCTTCCGGGTCGAGACGAAAGGCCTCCTCCAAGGCTTGGATGGCTTCATCCTTGCGCCCCATGGAAAGCATCAGGGAGCAGAGAAAGCGGCGGGGTTCGGGGTCGCGGGGGCCGTAGGCGGCAGCCAGCCGGGCATCCGCCTCCGCTTCCGAGGGATGGCCCCAGGCGATGCGAACCATAGCCCGGCGGAGAAGCAGGCCCGGATCGTTGGGGTGGCGTTCGATCGCGGCGGAGATGGCCTTTTCCGTCTGGGCAAAATCCTGATTGAGGACGGTCTGTTCCGCTGTGGCCACGGCGGGGTCAAAGAGCGGACTCCGGCCGGTCCACTTTTCCAAATCCCGGATACGAACGAACGCGTTGGGCTCGAGGGAAGCCTCCCGCAGCCGGACAAGGGCGGAGAAAGGCACAGATTCAGACCGCGCCGGGGCGCCACCGCCTTTGACAGCCAAGGATCCGCGGGAGGCCACCCCAACGAGGCGTCCTTGGTCATTCAGGACGGGGGAGCCGGATTGGCCCGGCATCATCGGAACGGTGGTGAGCATGGGCCGGCCGGGTGAGGAGGGAAGGGAGCGGACCTTGCCCCGGGAGGTGACCGGCAGATTCATGGAGAGTGGAAAGCCCGATACCTGCAGCGAATCTCCGGAACGTGGCTCCTCGTCCGCCAAACGCAGAAACATCTGCTCTTCCGCCTCGGTGCGCAAAATAACGGCATCCGCGGAAAAATCCCCCGGGCAAATCTCCTTCACGGAAAAAATCTTTCCGCGGGCGTTGCGCACGGAAACACGGTCGCGTCCGGCGACGACATGGGCGGCGGTCAGGACGAGGCCGTCCTCGGTGAGAAAACATCCCGAACCAATACAGTTTTCCCGGTCATCGAGAATTTGGGCGAGAGCCAGGGAGACATGGGGAGCCGGGGTACCGACGCTCATGCGGTCGGGGCGAAGCATGGCGGCCAGCGAGCCCGAAAGAGCATCCCCCTCTTGGCCGGCTTTTTCCAAGGCGGCTTTGGCGGCGGCGAGTTTGTTTTGGTGCAAGAGGCTGCGGCCGAGAATACGTTGCACCTCCGGATCCCGAGGGGCGACCTCCAAGGCGGAAAGAGCGGCCTGCTCGGCCTCCACATAGCGGCCGGAAAAATCGAGGGCGCGGGCCTTCAGTTTGCGGGCCTCGGGATTGTCTTTGTTCCACCACAGGGCTTGGCTGGCCGCCACCACGGCTCGCTTCCCACCTTCCCGGGGGGGCCATAAATTCTGAGTCGAGTTTTCCGAATCCTCCGCCCAGATACTTCCCAAAGCAAGCAGCCCGGCCAAAAAAGAGGCCCACAGCCGGGTTTGCCTCATAGAAAAAAAGGTCAGAGGAGGTTGCCTTGCGAGGTGGGGGGCTTCAGGCCGAGAACCTCGTAGGCCCGCGGAAGAGCGGTACGGCCTTGGGGAGTGCGCTGAAGGTATCCTTCCAGAATGAGATAAGGTTCGTGTACCTCCTCGAGAGTGCCGGACTCTTCGCCCACGGCGGCGGCGAGCGAGTGAAGTCCGGTCGGACCACCCTTGAACTTCCCGGTCAGGGCCTGCAGCAGCCGCTTGTCCATCTCGTCGAGGCCGTGCTGGTCAATTTCCAGCATCTCCAGGGCGGCCACCACGGAATCGAGGCCGGCTTTTCCGCCGGAGCGGGCGAGAGCGTAGTCTCGGACCCAGCGCAGAAGATTGTTGGCGATGCGCGGGGTGCCGCGGCTACGGCGGGCGATCTCTGGGGCGGCGGCATCCTCGAGTTGGGTTTCCAGTAGCTGGGCAGAGCGGCGGACGATGCGGGTAAGATCCTCGGCGGAGTAGTAGTCGAGGCGGTGAGCAACGCCGAAACGAGAACGGAGCGGGGCGCTGAGCAGTCCGGCCCGGGTGGTGGCGCCGATCAGGGTGAAGCGCGGGAGATTCAGGCGGACGGAACGGGCGGCGGGCCCTTGGTCGATGACGATATCGATCCGGAAATCCTCGAGTGCGGGATAAAGGTACTCCTCGATGACCTTGGAGAGGCGGTGAATTTCGTCGATAAACAGGATATCGCCTTCCTGTAAGCCGGTGAGGAGTCCGGCCAGGTCACCGGCTTTTTCAATCGCCGGTCCGGAAGTGGTCCGGACGGTGGCGTTCATTTCCGCCCCGAGAATGTGGGCGAGGGTGGTCTTGCCGAGGCCTGGCGGGCCGCTGAGAAGAAGATGGTCGAGGGGTTGGGAGCGGGAGCGGGCGGAATCGAGGAGGATGAAGAGCCGTTCGCGGAGTTTGGGCTGGCCGGCGAAATCGGCGAGACGACCGGGGCGAAGGGACTGGTCGACGGTATCCCCCGGGTGGGCTTCGGCGTTCAGCTTGTCAGTGGCCTTCGCGGGCATGGGAAACAATGGGCCGAAAAAGCGGGCTTTTAAAGCGCAAGGTGTGGCTTTTGGAGGGGACGAAGGTCTCCGGTTGTACTAGTTTCCCGTTTCATGAAGTCGTCTTGGGCTGCGGTCTTTGATTGGGACGGGGTAATTTTGGACAGTTCGCGGCACCACGAGGAAAGTTGGGAAAGGCTGGCGCGGGAGACGGGCAAACACCTTCCGGCAGACCACTTCCGAAAAGGATTTGGGCGGAGGAATATTGAGATCATGCGGGACATGTTGGGTTGGTCCCAGGATTTGGGAGAAATTGACCGGCTCAGCCGCCGAAAGGAGGAGTTATACCGTGAGGTGGTGAAGGAGCGGGGGATCGAGCCTCTGCCCGGGGTGCGACCTTGGCTTGAGCAGTTGGCGAAATGTAAGATCCCTTGTGGGATCGGCTCCTCCACCGAGCAAAAAAATGTCCTGCTGGGTCTTGAGAAACTGGAAATGTCTGGGCTCTTCCAAACAGCGGTCACGGCAGAACATGTGCAGCGCGGGAAGCCTGCTCCCGATGTCTTTTTGGAAGTTGCCCGGAAATTAGGGGTCGGACCCAGCCGGTGTGTGGTCTTTGAGGACGCCCCAGCCGGAGTGGAGGCGGGAAGAGCTGCGGGCATGAAAGTTGTGGGGGTCACGACCACTCATCCTGGCGGTCATCTAGAGGGGGTTTTTCGGGAGGTGGCCCGATTGGACGAATTGACGGTTGCGGAAGTACACAACTGGTTTTCGGTGGCTGCTTGATGGCGGTGGGGGCTCTCCCTAGAACGATGAGGATGCAGGGGATCCATACGCTGGTGGAAAGTTTTGGCGGTTTAATCGTCCGTTCCTGTCAGACTGCCGGAGGCATTTTTCTTCTCCTCGCCGACACTTTGCGGAGTCTTTTTCGCTACCGGATCCGGTGGGATCAGTTGCTGGAACAGATGTACTTTATTGGAATCCGCTCCCAGGTGGTGGTGCTGACCACGGGGGCGTTTACCGGAGCGGTGTTTGCCGCCCAGGTGTGGTTCCAGTTTAAGCGGTTTGGGATGGAGTCGGCGATCGGGCCGACTGTTTCGATTGCCATGTGCCGGGAACTTGGTCCCGTGCTGGCCTGTTTGCTGCTCGCCGGGCGGGTGGGGGCCGCGATGGCGGCCGAGCTGAGTTCGATGAAGATCACCGAGCAGGTGGACGCCCTGCGGGCGCTGGGGGTTTATCCCACAGAATATCTGGTGGTGCCTCGTTTCTTGGCCTTGGTGATTTCTGCACCGGTTCTGACGGCACTCGCCCTGGTGACTGGGATCGGGGTGGGGTATTTCGTGGCGGTGCAGATTTTCGGCGTGGACGGGGCGTACTATTGGGACAATACGATCAAGTACACGGATCGAAAGGATGTGATGATTGCCCTGATCAAATCCTTCATCTTTGCCATCATTATTGCTTCCATCTCCTGCTATAAAGGGATGAACTGTCCGCCCGGGACGGCGGGGGTGGGGAAGACGACGACGGAGGCGGTGGTGAATGCCTCGTTGGCCTTGCTGATTTGCAACTTTTTCCTAACGGTTTTGCTGAACGCGGTGCTGTACTCCAACTGATTTTACCATGCTCGAGCTCAAAGACATCCGGAAGCGATTGGGCGGGCAGGAGGTTTTGCGTGGCGTTAACCTGAAAGTCGCGCCGGCGGAAAAGGTGGTGGTGATCGGGCGCAGCGGTTGCGGAAAGAGCGTGATGCTCCGTCATGTGATGGGGCTCCTGCAGCCCGACGGCGGAGAGGTCTTTTTTGAGGGCAAGAAGCTGACTGGTCTGGGGGAAGAGGCCTGGAATCCTTACCGCCGAAAAATTGGCATGCTGTTTCAGGGGGCGGCGCTGTTTGATTCTCTTTCGGTTTTCGAAAATCTGGCTTTTCCGCTTCGGGAAGAGGGGGAAAAAGACGAGAAGGTGCTGCGGGACAAGGTGGCGGAGTCCCTCAAGATTGTTTCGCTTTCCGGTACGGAATCCAAGATGCCGGCAGAGTTGAGCGGCGGGATGAAGAAACGGGTCGCCTTGGCCCGCGCGGTGATCCGTCGTCCCGACCTGATGCTCTACGACGAACCGACCACCGGTCTGGATCCCGTGGTCGGGGATAGCATTAATCGGTTGATTCTCCACTTGGGGAAGATGTTCGGGATGGCGTCGATTGTGGTGACCCACGATATGACGAGTGCGCGGATGGTGGGCGATCGCATTGCCTACCTGCATGACGGGAAAATTTACTTTGAAGGAACGCCGGAGCAGGTGGATCGCTGCGAAGATCCGCTGGTACGGGACTTCGTCCGCGGGCATGCTTCTGGCATGGACGTCATTGGCTAGGAAGGAGAACCAAGGAAATGAAAGAGAGTAACCTGGAAGTGAAAGTGGGCCTTTTTGTCCTCGCCGGACTGGCGGCGATGGGAATGTTGATCATGGCCTTTGGTAAATTTGGCAACTATTTAAAAAAGACCTATCCGTTGGTGGTGGAATTTCAGGATGCCCGCGATATCTTGAAAAACTCCAAGGTCTTATGGCGAGGAGCCCAGATTGGGGTGGTGGCGGACACACCTCTTTATCAGGCAGGGCAAAATTTTGTGGAACTCACTTTGAAAATCAACGCGGGAATCGAAATTCCCACCGGCTCGAGATTCCGGATCGACCAGTACGGCATGTTGGGGGATCGGTTTGTCCGGGTGGTGCCTCCCGAAAAACTGGACGGAACCTTTCTTGCTCCCGGCGCCCGGGTGCAAGGCGAGCAGGAGGCCGGGCTGAATGCGATGCTGGCTTCGGCGGGTCCGGCCTTGGAGGAGATTCGTTCGGCGGCCCGGAGGGTGGACGAGTTTGCCAAGGCGGCTACCGGGTTGGTGCAGGAAGCGGAGAAAGGCAAGGGCCCCCTCTACACCCTGATGAAGGACGAGAAGATGGCCAGCGACATGAAAGCCTTGATGGCCAATTTACGGAAACATGGAGTTCTTTTTTATAGTGATGACGCGGGGAAGACGGACGAGGCCAAGCCCAAGAAAACGGAGAAAAGTAGTTCCCCCAACCGTGCGGTGCGGTGAGCGGCTCTGTCGGAGCCATCCTCCTTGCCGCCGGTCAGGGCCGGCGTTTGGGTCACGATAAATCGATCACCGAGATTGCGGGAAAGCCGGTGCTCGCTCACCCACTGTGCGCCCTCCTGCAATGTCCTCAGATTGGAATGGTGGTGGTGACAGTGCGGAAAGACGTGGTCGAACTAGCCCAAAAGTGGCTCGCCACAACGGATCTGCCGGCGGCGCAAGTGCGTTTTATTCCGGGGGGCAAGGAACGGCAGGATTCTGTCTGGGAGGGTTTGGAGGCTTTGGGGAATTCAGTGGATTGGGCGGTGGTGCACGATGCGGCGCGGGTTTTGACGACCCGTACGCTGATTGAAAAGGTGATCCAGGGAGCGCAGACCACGGGGGCGGCGGCGGCGGCATCTAAAATGTCCGATACGGTGCGGGCCACGGACAGTTCTGGGAGAATTCTCCGGTTGGTGGATCGTGAGGGTCTTTGGCGGATGGAGACGCCGCAGGTGGT